>NZ_BAAIEW010000003.1:0-153493 GCF_054654515.1 Desulfothermus okinawensis JCM 13304
ATGATAAAATAACCTGAAAAAGGTGAAAGTCCTGTCTAAAAGAAAAATTTCCGTCCCACCATGCGTCCCACCATTTTTTTCTGCTTACCTTGAATTGTCTTGAACTATACTATACTTTAAAAGCCTTGTAAATAGAGGATTTATGGAGGGTTTTGTTTTTATTTAAACGGTGTGAAATCAATGATTCATGGAGACGAGGGGAGTTGAACCCCCGACCTCAGGCTTGCGATGCCCGCGCTCTCCCAACTGAGCTACGTCCCCAAAAGTCTTGAGTAATTCTATAGTTAGTTTTAGAAGCAGGTCAAGTGATTTTGTTACATATGGCACATTACCTTATGCTCCTTTTCTATTTCCTTTAATTGTGGAGGATTTTCACATTCTGGCCTTTTATAGGGACAGCGGTTTGAAAATAGACAACCATTAGATATTCCTCCCATAGGAGCATCTATTTTTTTGGGTGAAAACCTCTTTTTCTTTCCTGGTATTGAGTCTAAAAGGAGTTTTGTGTAGGGATGCATTGGATTTTTAAAAAGATCTTCTGTATAGGCGCATTCCACTACCTTTCCCATATACATAACATAGGTATAGTCACAAAAATAACCCACCAAATTTAGATCATGGGAAATAAAGATCAGGGAAAGTCCCATCTTTTCTTTTAGTTCTATTAACAGGTTTATAATTTGTGCCTGAACAGACACATCTAAGGCAGACACAGGTTCATCACACACAATGAGTTCAGGATTAAGGCTAATTGCCCTTGCAATACATATCCTTTGTCTCTGTCCTCCACTGAATTCATGGGGATATTTAAACGCACTGTCTCTGTATAGTCCCACCATTTCAAGGAGTTCAAAGACCTTGTTTATCCTTTGTTTCTTTGATTTATATAACTTACTTACGCCATCCATTAAAGTAGATTTAATGGTTAGCTTTGGATTTAATGAACTATATGGATCTTGAAACACAATTTGTACCTTTTTTCTAAATTCCTTTAACTGATTTTCTGATAGGTGTGTTATATCCCTTCCTTTAAACAGGATTTTCCCATGATCAGGTCTATAAAACCTCAAGATTGTCCTGGCCAGAGTGGATTTTCCGCAGCCACTTTCCCCAACAATCCCCACGATTTGATTTGATTTTACCCTTAAATCCACTCCATCTACTGCCTTAATATATCCAACAGTCTTTTTAAATATACCCTTTTGAACTGGAAAGTATTTTTTTATATTTTTAAGATGCAAAATATCCATATGTGACTTTAGATCAAATGGCACCTGGCCATGTGTTGTTTAGATATTTCCTTAAGCATAGGTCTTTTTTTTGTACAAATTTTTTTTTTGTACCTACATCTGGGATGAAAGGGGCAGCCCTCTGGCCTTTTTTCTGGTGATGGTACATATCCTGGTATTGGTGTTAGCTTTTTCCCCCTTTTGTTAAATTCAGGCATGGACTCTATTAGGCCTTTTGTATAAGGGTGATGAGGTGTGTTTAATACCTCATTTTTTGGTCCCTGTTCCACAATTATACCTGAATACATCACTATTACCCTGTCACCTACTTCAGAGACAACAGAGAGGTCATGGGTGATGTATATGCTTGATAAATTTTTTTTGACTTTTAGCTCTCTTAGCATCTCAAGTATCTCTGCCTGTATGGTTACATCAAGAGCAGTTGTTGGCTCGTCCAATATAACTATCCTTGGGGAAAGTAATATTGCCATTGCAATTAAGATCCTCTGTCTCTGTCCACCGCTTAACTGGTGGGGATATGCATACAATTTGTTCTCTGGCTCAGGGATTCTAACTTGGTTTAGTATATCAATACACATCTGTTTTGCAGTGCTTTTGTCCAAATCAGTGTGGGCTGAGATAATTTCTTCCAGTTGATCAAATATAGTAAATACTGGATTTAATGAAGTAAGGGGATCCTGGAAAACCATTGATATCTCTTTTCCCCTTAAATTCCTCAGATTATCTTCATCTAAATCAAGTAAGTTTTTTTTATTGTAATATATAAAGCCCCTGGCCCTGGCATTTTTTGGCATCAGTCCCATAATGGAGAGCGCAGTAAAGGTCTTGCCACAACCGCTTTCCCCTACAATGCAAAGGGTCTCCTTTTCTTTAAGAGAAAAGCTGATCTTGTCTATTATATTTATTTTTTTCTGGTACTTTAAGATTTCCACTTCAAGGTCTTTTATCCTTAATATGTCCTTCATCTCTATTGTATGTGTATGTGTTTCCATTATTCTCTGGCCTTTGGATTTAAAGCGTCCCTCAGCCCCTCACCAAAGAGATTAAAGGCGAGCACAACCACCAAAATGGCAATTCCAGGGATCAAAGTGAGCCAGGGTGCATCAAAGATGTAATATTTTCCTTCAGAGAGAATATTTCCCCATGTGGCGTGGGGTGGTGGGACACCAAATCCCAGAAAACTAAGACCTGCCTCAGTCAAGATTGCACTGGCAATCCCTATTGTAGCTGAGACCAGTACAGGGGTTATACCATTTGGGAGCATGTGTTTAAAAATTATCTTCCAGTCTGAGACTCCCAAGGCCTTTGCTGCTAAAACAAATTCCCTTTCTCTTAGAGATAAAAATTCTGCCCTTATAAACCTCGCTGTGCCCATCCAGCTTGTTAGACCAATGACTATCATTATATTGTATATACTTGGAGGGAGCAGTGCAACAACTGTTAGGATCAAAAAAAAGGATGGAAAACAGAGCATTATGTCAATTAAGCCCATTATAATTGAGTCCACTAAAATACTTATTCCAGTAAAAGATGTTTTAAAAAATATTTTTATTAATAGAAAAATAGAAAAAGTAGCTATAAAAAACATTCCTGCCATGGAGTGATAATTTTTTATTGTTATGCCCACAAGAAATATAATAAACAGAATAAAATAATCTAATGAGATTTTCTTGTTTCCATAATAACCTGCAATGCCCCCAATTATGATTCCAATAAATACTGAAATGGAAACCGCTACAAAACCAACGGTTAAGGATACCCATGCGCCTTGAAGCATTCTGGAAAATACGTCCCTGCCTAAGTGATCTGTACCAAAAATAAAGATACCAAAAGGCGGTATTTCATCTTTCTTTAAAATAGCTGGATCTGCTGGACTAAAAGGTGGAAGCAGTTTTGCTTCCAGCCTTACCTTTGCAGGATCAAAAAGGGGATGATTGGAAGAGGTGGCAAATAGTCCAAAGGCGGCTACAAAAAAAAATAAAATAAAAACCACCAATCCAAAAACAGCCAGTCTATTTTTTTTGAAGATATTCCAGAAATCGCCAAATGAAGAGCTATTTTTTCCATCCATGATTTCTTAATTTTTTTCCTGAGGTTATAGATAGTAACAGTAGTTGTCAATACATACATATACACAGACCACAGACACAGTGATTAGTGAATTTGACCTTGCCTTTTATAATAAAAAAAAATAGTCTCTCTAAAACGGTAGTTGATTATGGAAATTTTTGAAAAAATAAAAGGATTTCAGCCTGTTAGTTTGTGTGATTGGCCAGGTAAAGTTGCCTGTGTAATTTTTTTAGGAGGATGTAATTTTAGATGTCCAACCTGCCATAATAAAAAAATTGCCTTTTATCCTGAAAAGGTTCCCTCAATTGAGATAGATAGTATTTTTAGTTATCTGCAAAAAAAGAAAAACTGGCTGGATGGGGTGGTAATATCTGGAGGTGAGCCAACTATAGCACAAGATCTTGATATTCTTATAAAAGAAGTGAGGAAATTGGGATTTTCAGTTAAACTTGATACAAATGGCTCACACCCTGAAGTTATCTCCAGACTTTTGGATGGTAAATTGGTTGAACTCTTTGCAGTGGATGTTAAAGGACCATTTGAAAAGTATGGGGAGCTTACAGGAACTAAAATTGCCACCCAAAAGGTCAAAGAAAATTTTGAGTGGATTTTTAAATTAGCTCAGGAAAATCCCTCTAGGTTTCTGTTCAGGCTTACAAAGGTCCCTATTTTAACCAAAAAGGATATAGAGATAGCAAAAACTTACTTGCCTGGAGGATTTAATTTAAATCTTCAAGAATATCTTGATGTTACATGATAAATTTAAAAACCTACCTTGCTTTTTAATATGTGTTTGTGTAGGTATCTGTGTATGTGTCCTGTAACTTTTACAGACACAGATCACATACACAGAGAACTTTATAAAAAAGGGGGACAGCATATGTATATAGATGGGGTAGAGTCAAAATTTGATTCAAAGGTGAAGTCCTTAGACAAGCCCAAGCAGATAAAGAAAAGGGATGGACGCCTTGAGACCTGGGCCGTTGATAGGATTGCGAATGCCATTTTAAAGGCACTGAATGCCAGTGGGATCAAAGATCCCCTGCTGGCCAAAAGGCTGGCCATAAAGGTTGAGAAAAAGCTTTTGGGTATAGAGGTACCTGAACAGGAGCAGGTCCAGGATATGGTTGAGTTGGTATTAATGGAGAATCGACTTTATCATGTTGCAAAAAAGTACATTTTATATCGTGAACAGAGAAGACAATTAAGGTCCCAGACAGAGACCTTTTTAAATATAGGCCGTACCATTGATGACTATCTCTCAAAGGACGATTGGAGAGTTTCTGAAAATGCAAACATGGCCCATTCTTTTCAAGGGCTTATGCTCTATCTCTCTGGTTCTGTGCAGGCCAGGTATGCACTGGAAAAATATCCAGAGGAGATAAGGCTTGCCCATGAACATGGTTATTTACATATTCACGATTTATCTTTTGGCCTGGCAGGTTATTGTGCTGGGTGGAGCCTAAGGGACTTACTTTTAGAGGGATTTAATTTAGAAGGCAGGTGTTCTTCTGGTCCTGCAAAACACTTTGACTCTGCCCTTGGACAGATGGTTAATTTCCTTGGTACCCTACAGAATGAATGGGCAGGTGCCCAGGCCTTTAACAATATGGATACATATCTGGCTCCTTTTATCAGGAAAGATAAATTAAATTACAGGCAGGTAAAACAGGCAATACAAAAATTTATTTTTAATTTGAACACCACATCCAGGTGGGGAGGTCAATCCCCATTCACTAACCTTACATTTGATCTCATACCACCAGAGCATATTGCTAAAGAAGGAGTAATTTTAGATGGCCAGATACATGATAGCTGTTATGGTGAGTATGAAAAAGAGATGGAGATGATAAACAAGGCCTTTTTAGAGACCATGTTAGAAGGTGACTTTCATGGCAGGATATTCAGTTTTCCAATACCCACATACAATGTTACCAAGGACTTCCCCTGGGATAGTGAAGTTGGTGAACTTCTTTTAAAATTAACGGCCAAATATGGGGTCCCTTATTTTCAAAACTTTATTAATTCTGATCTTAGGCCAGAAGATGTGCGCTCCATGTGTTGCAGGCTTCAGATGGACCTTAGGGAACTTAGAAAACGCACTGGTGGATTGTTTGGAGCAGGCGATCTAACAGGCTCAATTGGTGTTGTTACCATAAATCTTCCAAAATTGGGATATCTTGCCCAGGGAGAAGAGGACTTTTTAGACCTTATTTCTGAATATGCAACCCTGGCCAAAGAATCCCTGGAATTTAAGAGGAAGTGGGTATCAGATAATCTGGATAAGAGAATGTTCCCTTTTTCCAAAAGATATTTAAAAAATGGTCTAAAGGGACATTTTTCTACGATCGGAATAGTGGGAGGACATGAAGCATGCTTAAACCTCCTTGGAAAAGGTATAGATACCCCTGCAGGTATCAGGCTCATGAAGAGGACCTTGGAACACTTAAGGGAGCTAACAATAAAATTTCAGGAAGAAACAGGTAATTTATATAATTTAGAGGCAACCCCTGCAGAAGGCACAAGTTATAGGTTGGCAAGGATAGACAAAAAACTCTATCAGGATATAATAACTTCCGGGGAAAAAGAGCCTTATTATACTAATTCCACATGTCTTCCTGTTAATTATACCCAGGATGTATTTGAGGCACTGGAACATCAAAATGAACTTCAGCCCCTATATACTGGTGGTACAGTATTTCATGTATATCTTGGGGAAGCAGTATCAGATCTAAATAGCCTTAAGAATTTTATTATAAAGGCAATGAGTAATACCAGGCTACCCTATATTTCCATCACTCCTACCTTTTCAGTATGTAAAGAACATGGGTATTTAAAAGGAGAGCATTTCAGGTGTCCAAAATGTGGACAGGAGGCTGAGGTGTATACAAGGGTTGTGGGTTATTATAGACCTGTTTCCATGTGGAATAAGGGAAAACAATCAGAATATATAGATAGGGTTACCTTTAGGATTTAGAATACCTTTAAAAATCCAGGAGCATATTATGAATTTTGTAATAATTGGAGGAGATGCAGCAGGTATGAGTGCTGCTTCCCGTGCCAAAAGAAAAAACAAAGATTTAAATGTAATTGTATTTGAAAGGACCTTTGATGTATCATACAGTGCATGCGGTATGCCATACAATATTGCTGATCCTGAGAGGGAGATAGATGATCTGATTGTTAGACGGGCTGAAGTCTTTAGGGAGAAACAGGAAATAGATTTAAGGGTTGGACATGAGGTAACTAAGATAGATCCAAAGAGTAAGAAAGTGTATGGACACTCCGTGGAGGGAGAGTTTGAACAGTCATATGATAAACTGCTAATTGCAACAGGTGCAAGGGCAGTTGTCCCAGATATCAAAGGAACAGATTTGGAAGGGGTATTTGTATTAAAGAGCCTTGAGCATGGAAGACAGATCAAAAACTACATAAAAGAGAAGAATGTCAAAAAAGTTGTTATAGTGGGAATGGGGTACATTGCCCTTGAGATGTGTGAGGCCCTACGAGCAAGGGAAATTGAAGTCTCAATGATAAAGCCCAATCCAAGATTTCTTCCAAAGATGGATGAGAAGCTCGCTGAGAGGATAAAAGAGACTGTTTTGTCCCATGGGGTGAAACTATATCCTGGAGCAGGTGTTAAGGGAATTGAAAAAAAGCAGGATGGACTTTTGGTGTTAAGTGATGACTTTTCCTTAGATACAGATATGGTTTTAATTGCAGTTGGAGTGGTGCCAAATAGCGAGCTTGCACAGGATGTTGGGCTTGAGCTTGGTGTTAAAGGAGCAATATCTGTTGATAGATATTTTAGGACATCTGATAAAGATATCTATTCTGCTGGAGATTGTGCTGACACATACAATGTGATCACAGGTAAAAAGATATATCATCCATTGGCCCTGCTGGCCAACAGGGGAGGGTGGATGGTTGCAGACAATGTGTTGGGAAATTCCAGGGAGTTTAGTGGAATTGTGGGAACTTCTGTTTTTAAGGTGTTTGAGCTACAGGTGGCCGCAACTGGACTCAATGAGAAACAGGCAAAAGACGCTGGTTTTGATCCAGTTTCCATTACCATTGATTCCCGGTCCAGGGCACACGGACATCCCGGTTCAAAGACGATTTCTGTACACATGGTGGCTGACAAAAAATCAGGTCGTCTTTTAGGTGCACAGATGGTGGGCGAAGAGGGTGTTGCCCACAGGATTAATTCCATTGCAGTGGCACTTCACGCCCACATGACAGTTGATGAATACTTTAACTGCGACCTTGCATATGCTCCACCTTTTTCACCTGTATGGGATCCAACACTTACAGCAGCAAATGTCCTTAAGAAGAAGTTGTAGATGATATAAGCTTTGACAAAAAGTAGCTTGCTTCTAATATTTCGTCCCTGAGCTCACTTTGTGTTATTAAGTCAAGGGACGAGAGATTTTGTTTGCGCTTTTCAAGATGCATAATTTTTTGCTTTAAATCCTCTATTAAGAAATCCCAATCAACGGATATGGTACGCATCTTTTTATCTTCTTCTCTTATTGAAGATGTAACTGCCTCTGGAACTAATTCGTATTCTTCAAGATAGTCGGGGATGTAGACATCAAAACCAAATTGTTCCTTTATTTTTTCTGCAAGTACCTTCTGGGATTCATATTCTCCATGTACCAAAAATACCTTCATTTTGGGATTTTTGAAGTTTTTTATCCATTCTAATATCTGTTTTTGGTCAGCATGGGCTGAAAAGCCGTTTATGGTGAATACCCTGGCCTTTACCTGAGTCTCTTCGCCAAAGATTTTTACTGACTTTGCGCCATCAACTATCCTTCTGCCCAAAGTGCCCTGGGCCTGAAATCCCACAAATACTATGCTTACACCAGGCTTCCATATATTGTGTTTTAGATGGTGTTTAATCCTTCCTGCATTTGCCATCCCACTTGCAGAAATAATAATTGCAGGGCCTTTTAATGAGTTTAGTTGAATGGAATCTTCAGTACTCAGGGCAAATTTTATATTTGGGAGTTTTAGGGGATTTTCTCCTTTTTTAAATAGCTCTTTGGATTCTTCGTCAAAATAACTGTGGTATTTATCAAAGATTTTTGTTGCATTAATTGCAAGGGGACTGTCCATATATACAGGTATTGAATCTGGAATTTTCCCCTGTTTTATGAGAAAGTAAAGAGAATATAAAATTTCCTGGGTCCTTTCCACAGCAAAGGCTGGGATAATTGTCTTTTCATTGTTGCTTATACTATAGTTAATTGCTTCAGCCAATTCATCTAAACTTGCTTCTTCATTTTTATGGAGTCTGCTGCCGTACGTGGATTCCACAAATAAAAAATCAGCATATTCTATTTTAGTTGGATCTTTTACAATAAATTGTTTTGGCCGACCAAGGTCTCCAGAAAAGACCACTTTAAATTCTTTATTATTCTCTTTAACATCCAACTCAATTATGGATGAACCGAGTATGTGTCCTGCATCGTGAAACTGCACCTCCAACCCTTCTATGGGAGAGAATCCTTTATCATAGCTGGTGGTTTTCATAAGTGGTATGGAATTGTCTGCATCAATTTCTGAATACAAGGGCTCAAGTAGGGGCTTTCCCTGTCTTTTTCTCTTTTGATTTTTCCATTCGATCTCAGTTGCCTGTACATGTGCACTATCCTTTAACATTATAGTTAAAAGATCCATGGTTGGGTGGGTTGTGTATATGTCTCCATTAAATCCATCTTTTACAAATTTTGGTATAAGTCCTGAATGGTCAATATGGCAGTGGGAAAGCAAGATAAATTCAATGTCTTTAATACCATATAAGTCAGTGTTGTAATTTCTTTCTTCTATCTCTTTGTTGCCCTGGTGTAGACCACAGTCAATACAAAATTTGTGTCCATTCAATTCAATCCTAAAGCAACAACCAGTAACTGTCCTTGCAGCACCTAGGAATTTTATCTTCATAAAATGACTCCTTTTTTATTCAGTGAAAAATATCCAACAATTTAATGTTCTCAATTAAAATATGTCAACTGCTTTTATTTAACTAAGGAGATAAAAAATTTGTTGAATTTCACAAATTGTGAGATTATATCTAACTAAGTAAACTTATCTTCTATATGCTCTTTTAACCTTAAAAAAGGGGGGACATTATGAAAAGGTTTTTTTCTATTATTCTGGCCTTATTGGTACTTTTATCTTTTTCTGAGGCAAGTTTTGCAAAAAAGATAATATTACGCGCCCAGTCAAGCTATCCTGCAGGACTTCCTCAACTTTATGAACCAGCAAAATATTTTTGCGATCTTATCTATAAGCTAACAGATGGGCAGGTAGAGGTGAAATTGTATCCCTCTGGTGCAATTGTTCCTCCAAAACAGGTATTGGATGCAGTGAATTCTGGTATTTTGGATATGGGCTTTACCTGGGCTGGTTGGTGGCAGGGTAAGTTTCCTGCTGCACCTTTATTTGGAAATTCCTATCCCAATGGAATGCAGATTAATGAGATGCTTGGATGGATTTTTAATGGTGGTGGACTTGAGCTATGGAATGAGATGTATAGGTCCCATGGATACAATGTAGTTGTTTTGCCTCCATATGGAATGCTTGGGTCTGAAAATTTTGCATGGTCCAAAAAGCCAATTAGATCCCTTGATGATTTTAAAGGACTGAAATTTAGAACAGTGGGAATTTGGGGAAAATGTCTGGAGAAATTGGGAGCACAGGTAATTAGCCTTGCAGGTGGAGAGGTGTATCCTGCCCTTGAGAGGGGTGTTATTGATGCAGCAGAGTTTGCCACACCTGCAATTGACAAAAAATTAGGATTTGAGGACATTTGCCCATACCTTATTGTCCCAGGTATCCATGAGCTTTGTGCACCACTGGAAACCTTAATAAATAAGAACAAATGGGAAAAACTGCCCAAAGATATAAAGGAAAAAATAAAGGTAGCACTCATGACCTCTTGCTTTACTGCAATTAATAAGGCATTAAAACAAGATGCTGAGGCAATGAGATACTTTTTATCAAATCCAAAGTTACATGTATCTAAACTTACTCCTAAGATGATAGAAGGTATTAAGACTATTGGAAATCAAGTTATGGGAGAGATAGCTAAAAAAGATCCCTTTTTTAAAAAGGTATGGACATCTCAAATAGAATATAGAAAGAAGGTAGAGCCATATGCTGATTTGATCAGACTTCCTTATCCTTATGCAGGAAGGTAAGAAATGAATATTATAGACAGGATTAATAAGTTTATTGTAAATCTCGTATCATACTTAGTAATAATCTTAATACTGGAACTTGTTTATGATGCTGTTATGCGATATGTATTTAATACTGCTGTTGAATGGTCATTTGATATATCCTATATTTTATATGGTGTTATTTTTATGTTGGCTATACCTCATGTTGACTATTTAAATCGACATGTTAGAATTGAAGTTATTTATAACAGACTTTCAAAAAAGTATAAAAATCTAGTTGATATTTTGGGATATATTTTTCTTTATATTCCAATTTCTCTTTCACTACTTGTCTATGGATATCAGTTCTTTTATACATCTTATAAGATAAAGGAAACATCAGGGGCAAGCATGTGGTCTCCTCCTATTTATCCATTTAAATTTATTATTCCATTAACGGGTCTGTTATTATTTTTACATACAATTTCCCAGTTATTTAAAATTGTTTGTCAGACTATAACTAAAGAAAAATAGAATTTAGAGGATTTCATGGCTATTTCAAACCACGTTCTCATCTGGATTTTATTTATAGGACTTTTTGTTGGGCTATTTTCAGGGCTACCAGTTGGATTTGTACTCCTTGGTATATCCATTGTTGTGGGAGTTATTGGATTTGGTAGCCCTTTTTTCTCCATGATGATGATGAGGGTGTTTGAGACAATGCACAACTACGTGCTTGTCTCTATAGTGCTTTTTATTTTTATGGGCATAATGCTTGAAAAATCAGGAGCAGGGGAGAGACTTTTTTCTTCCATGCATGTTCTCTTTGGAAGGCTTAGAGGGGGACTGGCCTTTGCAACTATAATTGTGTCAACAATAATGGCTGCAGCAACTGGCATTATGGGTGCACCTGTGATAATAATGGGACTATTTGCACTTCCTGAGATGTTAAAGAGGGGATATTCAAAGAGCCTTAGTTGTGGTACAATTTGTGCTGGGGGCACCCTGGGAATCCTTATTCCTCCAAGTATTATGCTGGTTGTGTATGGGCCTATGGCAGGTCTATCTGTGGGTAAGCTATTTTTAGGCGCTGTAATGCCTGGACTTTTATTATCATTTTTATATAGCATATATGTTCTTATACTCTGTCACTTAAAGCCAGAGATGGGGCCTGCTTTTGAGACAGGGGAGGTGGTGAGCTTTAAAAAGAAGTGTTATCTATTTTTTCACTCACTTATGCCAACCCTTTTTTTGATCTTAGCAGTTTTAGGTTCAATATTTTTTGGTATAGCTGCACCAACTGAGGCTGCTGCAATAGGAAGTTTTGCATCAATATTATTGGCTGTGTTGTATGGAAGGTTTAACCTTAAAATATTAAAACATGCGATCTTAGAGACAACTTATATATCCAGCATGATCCTTACAATAGTTGTGGGTGCCTTTGTGTTTACAGGGACTTTTATGCTGGTTGGTGGAGGTGACTATGTAGCAGGTATGCTGTTTTCAATCTCAAAAAATCCATGGGTTGTTTTATTTTTTATGGTCTTATGTTTTTTTATCTTTGGTATGTTTATGGAATGGGTTGGAATCGTCCCAATATTGGTTCCTATTTTTACCCCAATAATTAGCCAGCTTGGATTTGATCCCTTGTGGGCTGGAATCTTGTTTTGCGTTGCAATGCAGACCTCTTTTTTGACCCCTCCTATGGCCCCAGCCCTGTTTTATTTAAAGGGAGTGGCGCCAAAGGATGTGGATTTTGCAGATCACATAGTAAAAGGGGTTATTCCATTTATAATAATCCAGCTAATTTCCCTGATTATACTTGCCATTTTCCCAGAAATTGTTACCTTTTTACCTAATAGAATGTAATCTGTATCAGTTGGGTAGACCGTAGTTTAGGAGATCAGATTCCTGAAAAGTTTAACCAAGGAGTCTAAATATGGAAGAGTTAGCTGTAAAACAAAAGGTAAGTATGCTTGAAGACGCCTTAATGCAATTGGCCTATCAATCAAGGCTTACTGATATGAAACTTGCCAGATTAAGTGATGAGATGCTTGAATTCAAGAATGAAATGAAAGAATTTAAAAATGAAATGAAGGAATTTAAAAATGAAATGAGTACCTTTAAAAATGAAATGGAAAAAGAAGTCAAAAGGATGAATAAACAATGGGGAGAGCTGGCAAATAAAATGGGAACAGTTGTGGAGGATATAGTTGCTCCTGCTATTTCACCTGTTGTTAAAAAATATTTTAACTGTGATCCTGAGGAAATAGCCATAAGGGTCAAAAGAAAGAAAAATGGATTAAAGGATGAATTTGATGCTATTTGTGTATGCAAAAACAGGGTATTTTTATTTGAAGTAAAGAGCACACCCCGTCCAGAATATATATTTGAGTTTAAAGATAAAAAATCTAAAAGATTTTTAGAACTTTTTCCTGAACATAGAGATAAAGAATTGGTACTGATTTTTGCATCCCTTCGTCTGGAAGAGGATATTTTAAATCTTCTTACCAAACATAAAATATTTGGTATGGCATATAGGGAATGGGAATATATGGATATTTTAAATTTCCATGAGGTATCTAATGATGATAGTAAAAAGTAATAACAGGAGGTGATATATGGACTATTTAAGGGTTAAGGAAATGGTGGCAGATATTGGACTATCCATTGTAGACGAGGTTCCAGAGGAAGAGCTGGTAGTAATAGAGGATGAGAGCCGTGGAATTAAAGGCATGATAGTAGATTGTGAAGGTGATATTCTTATTATTGAGCAGCCCATTGGAAAGTTTTCTGAAAAATATTATAAGTGGTTTTTGGAGCAGAGTAGGTTCTTGCCATTTGGAGCCTTTGTATTGGACAACGAATCTGAGACTATTTTGTTCAGAAATACACTTAGGTTGGATACCCTTGACTTAGAGGAATTTGAATCAACAATTAACTCTTTAGAAATATTTTTTTCTGAACACGGTGATACATTAATAAAAATGTCCAGGGAAAATTAGCAGGAGGGAATATATGGGAATACTAAGTCGTTTTTTTAAGATTGGTCAGGCAGAGGCCCACCATCTAGCTGATAAGCTAGAAGATCCTGTAAAATTAACAGAGCAGGGAATAAGAGACTTAAAAAAGAATCTATCACAGGCAATGTCTGCCTTGGCTGAGGTCAAGGCATCAATGATCAGATTTCAGAGGGAAGCAGAAAACGAAAAAAAACGGGCGGTTGAATATGTAAAAAAGGCGGAGATATTATTGTCCAGGACTGCAAAAGGTGAAGTAGATCAGGCTGAAGCAGAAAAGCTATCTACTGAACTACTTGAAAAAGCAGAGAGATTTGATGCAAATGCAAAAAGACTTGAGCAGGAGGCAGAGGCCCAGAGAAAGATGGCAGACAATTTGAATATAAAGGTAAGGGAGCTCAAATCACAGATATCCAAGTATGAAGCGGAATTAAAGGCCCTAAAGGCCAGGGCTGCCACTGCCAAGGCAGTTAAAAAAGTAAATAAACAAATGGCAAAAGTAGATTCTAGTTCAACTATTTCAATGCTAGAGAGGATGAAACAAAAGGTTGAGGAAGAAGAGTCTTTAGCCCAGGCCTATGGAGATATTGTAGGTGAAGAAACTTCACTTGAAGATAAAGTAGATGATTTGATAAAGGAAGATAGATCTGCATCCCTGCAAAAATTAGAAGAGCTAAAGAAAAAGGTAGGACTTAGTTAATAAAAAAGGGCCCGTAAACGGGCCCTTTTAAAATTAGCCTTCAGCCATTTTCTTAAATAATTGATATCTGCTTTTTACCATTTCTTCCATGGCTTTCCAATAGTATTCAGCAAGTTCTGGTTTTGTACGTTTTAGAAGTTGATATCTATTTTCACCCTCTAAAAATTCCTTTAAAGAACCATCTGGTTCCTTTGAATCCAGGATAAAGGGATTTTTGCCTTCCCTTGCAAGCATTGGATTGTATCTGTAAAGGGGCCAGTATCCAGACTGTACAGCGAGCTTTTCTTCTTCCTGGGATTTGCCCATGCCTTTGAAAATACCATGGTTAATACATGGGGCATAAGCCAGGATAAGTGAAGGACCATTATATGCTTCAGCCTCAGTTAGGGCCTTGAGTAACTGGTTTTTGTTGGCTCCCATGGACACAGATGCAACATATACATAGCCATAGGTCATTGCCATCCTTCCAAGGTCTTTTTTAGGCGTGGTTTTACCAGCAGCTGCAAATTTTGCAATGGATCCAAGTGGTGTAGACTTGGATGATTGACCACCAGTATTTGAATAGACTTCTGTATCAAAGACAAAGATATTTATGTCTTCACCAGAAGCAAGGACGTGATCAACGCCTCCGTAACCAATATCATATGCCCAACCATCACCACCAAAGATCCAGAACGACTTTTTCACAAGTAAGTCTTCCATATCCCATATTGTGTTTAATATGGGATGGTCCATTTGCATTGGGAGTTCTTCTTTTATTTGTTCTGCATATTCCCTGGATTTTTCTGCATCATCTTTGTTTTCAAGCCATCCAATAAATGCCTCTTTTAGCTCAGGAGTAATATCAAGATTAAGTGCGGACTTGATTAACTCAGTTAAGTAGTCCCTCCTCTGTTTTACCCCAAGGAGCATTCCAAAGCCATATTCTGCTGCATCTTCAAATAGGGAATTGCCCCATGCTGGGCCGTGACCGTTTTTATTGGTGCAATAGGGAATAGATGGAGCAGTACCACCCCAGATAGAACTACAACCTGTTGCATTTGCAATGTACATCCTGTCCCCAAATAGCTGGGTAATGAGCTTTGCATATGGTGTTTCCCCACAACCAGCACATGCGCCTGAGAATTCTAAAAGTGGCTGCCTAAGTTGTGAACCCTTAACACTTGTCTTTGGTAGCAGATAGTCCTTAGGTTCCAGGGATACAGCAAATTCCCAATTTGGTGCTTCTTTGTCCTTTTGTGTAAAAATGGGCTTCATGACCAGGGCCTTTTCTTTGGCAGGGCAGACTTCTACGCAACTACCACATCCCAGACAATCTAAAGGACTTACCTGTATGCGGAAATGATATCCTTTTAGTTCTTTGCCCTTGGCTGGGGTAGTCACAAATCCATCAGGTGCAACTTGCTTTTCCTCATCTGTTAAAAGAAATGGACGGATTGCTGCATGGGGACATACAAATGAGCACTGATTACACTGGATACAATTCTCAGGTATCCATTCAGGGACATTAATTGCAACCCCCCTCTTTTCATATTTAGAAGTACCCAATGGGAAGGTTCCGTCTGGTTCAAATCTGCTAACTGGAAGAGTATCTCCTTTTAATGCAGCAATGGGCCTCAATACATTTTCAACAAATTCTGGTTCATCCCTATATTCTGCAGCTTCGTCCAAAAGTTCAGCCCATGATTCTGGATATTTGATTTCAACTATCTTATCAATGGCCCTATCCACTGCCTCTATGTTCATATTTACAATTTTTTCGCCTTTTTTCCCATATGTTTTCTTAATGGAATCCTTTAAAAGATCTATAGCCTCATCAATTGGAAGCACATTTGAGAGTTTGAAAAAAGCAGTCTGCATTATCATATTTATCCTGTTCCCAAGTCCAACTTCATTTGCAATCTTGACTGCATCTATGTTGTAGAATTTGATTTTCTTCTGCGCTATTGTCTTTTTCAGGGAATTGGGCAGATTTTTTTCCATGTCTTCAACACTATTCCATGGAGAGTTCAAAAGAAAGGTACCACCTTCTTTTATGCCTTCTAATACGTCATATAGATGTACATATGATGGTTGATGACAGGCAACATAGTCTGCATTTGTGATCAAATAGGTGGATTTTATGGGTTCTTTTCCAAATCTCAGGTGGGACACTGTGTATCCACCTGACTTTTTGGCGTCATATGCAAAGTATCCCTGGGCATACAGGGGAGTGTTATCGCCAATGATTTTAATGGCGCTTTTGTTTGCCCCCACTGTTCCATCAGAACCAAGTCCCCAGAATTTACACTGTACAGTTCCAGGTGGTGTGGTATCTCCAATATCCTCCTCATATTCCAGGGATAATCTGGTAACGTCGTCAACAATACCTATTGTGAAGTGATTTTTAGGACCAGCCTTTTTCATGTTGTCAAAGACTGCCTTGGCCATTGCAGGGGTAAAATCTTTAGAGCCCAGGCCATACCTTCCACCAAGGATAAGGGGCATCTCGCCCTTTTCCATAAATACTGTACATACATCTTCATATAAAGGTTCTCCAAGGGAACCAGGCTCCTTTGTCCTATCTAAAACAGTAATTGTTTCAACACTATTTGGCAGGGCCCTCAAAAAGGCCTCCTTTACAAATGGCCTGTACAGTCTCACTTTAATAAGACCAACCCTCTCACCTCTATCCAGTAAGTGATAAATAATTTCTTCCAGTGTTTCACATGCAGATCCCATTGCCACAACAACCCTATCTGCCTCAGGATGTCCAACATAGTCAAAAAGGTTGTATCTTCTGCCAGTTAACTCTGCCACTTTTTTCATATTGTCTTCAACCATTCCAGGAAGTTCCATATAGAAAAAATTACAGGCTTCTCTATTCTGGAAAAAGATGTCAGGGTTTTGGTTTGTTCCCCTCAAATTTGGGTGCTCAGGGTTCATTGCCCTTTCTCTGAAATCATCAATTGCCTTGTAGTTAACAATTGATGCTATGTCTTCGTAATCAATTACATGTACCTTTTGGATCTCATGAGAAGTCCTAAAACCATCAAAAAAATGAAGGAATGGGATACTTGACTCAATGGCGGCAAGATGTGCAACAAGGCCTAAATCCATAACTTCTTGAACAGAAGAAGAACAAAGGAGGGCAAAACCTGTTTGCCTCACAGCCATAACATCTGAATGATCTCCAAAAATGGAAAGGGCGTGGGAAGCTATTGAACGTGCAGTTACGTGAAATACCCCTGGCAGAAGCTCTCCAGCTATTTTATACATATTGGGAATCATTAATAGAAGTCCCTGGGATGCTGTGAATGTGGATGTTAATGCACCTGCTGCAAGGGATCCGTGGACAGCACCAGCAGCACCTGCCTCTGACTGCATTTCCCTGATTAGCACTTTCTGTCCAAAGATATTTGTTCTGCCCTGGGCAGCCCATTCATCGCATATTTCGCCAATTGGCGAAGAAGGTGTAATTGGATAAATTGCTGCAACATCACTTAAAGCATAGGCCACGTGGGCCGCTGCAGTATTACCGTCAATGGTTTGCATTTTTTTACTCATGATAAAACTCCTTAGGTCCATTTTTTTATATAAATTTTGAAGAACTTTAACGGTATTTACAACCATGGTCAATATCTAATTTTAAGATTGTCTCGTAAGTTGATACACAAAATCAAAAGCCCTCCTCCAGAGGTGGATTTATAATGCACGGGGGTAGTGTGGATATATCTGCAAGCTTTATATTTTTTATTTCTTTTATATGGGTTTTGTTTCCCTTGATTTTAATTCTATCCTCCACAAGCCATGATATGGCCTGGGGGAAAATCCTGTGTTCTATTTTTAATATCCTATTTGCTAGATCCTCTCTAGTGTCATCTTTATTTACTATTGTTGCTCCCTGGATTATTATTGGTCCGTGATCCACCTTCTCATCCACAAAATGTACTGTTGCTCCTGATATTTTTACTCCATGGTCAATGGCCTGTCTCTGTCCATCTACTCCCTTAAAACTGGGCAAAAGCGCTGGGTGAATATTTAATATCTTGTTTTTGTAATTGGATATAAAATGGTCTGTTATAACTCTCATATAACCAGCCAGAATGACGAAATCCACTCTATATCTCTTCAATATTTCAAGTAATTCTTGTTCGTGATCTTTTCTCGTTTTGTAGAGTTGGTGGTCAATAAAAAAAGCTGGAATGTTCTCTTTTTTTGCCCTAACCAGTCCATAGGCATCTTTTACATTGGATACCACAACAGCTATTTCAGCCTTTAGTACCCCCCTTTTTATTGAATCAATTATAGACTGTAAGTTTGTACCACTGCCTGATATTAGAACCCCTAATTTTTTTTTCATTTTAATCTCCATTTTGATGATATTATTGGAAGGGATAAAGGTGGCATCTACAAATAAAAATAAATACTTAAAAAAAATTTATTTTGTTGTCAAAGTGGTAAGCATATGATTTGATTGGTTTACAAGGGAGGGAAAAAAAAGTATTATTGATATATTAACATGGTGGATAAAATGAACAAGAATGAAAAATGTATATTGATAAATATGAATTTTGGTCATTTTTTGAGCCATTTTAATATGCTGGTCTTCCCTGGACTGGTAATACCACTCTCTATTTATTTGAAAATGGACATCAAGGATATCTTGCCCCTATCTTTTTACATGTATCTTTTATTTGGCCTGAGTGCCCTTCCCTGGGGGATTTTGGGAGATAAAATAAGGGCAAAAAAACTCATGTACTTTTTTTATCTTGGAGCAGGTCTTTGTGCTATTTTTGCAAGTATTTTTCTTGAAAATACTATGTTGTTTTCTTTGTTTTTAGGGGGTGTTGGATTTTTTTCAGGGATTTACCACCCAATTGGACTTGGGATCATATCAAAGGGCATCTCGAGAATGAGCCTGGCCCTTGGAATAAATGGTATGTTTGGAAATATTGGACTTGCCTTTGCCCCTATTTTGGCAGGAATTGTGAACTATCTATATGGGGTAAAAGCCAGTTTTTTCGCACTGGGTGTTTTAAATTTATTGGGTTTTTGTTTTATGGTCTTTCTTCCATTTGAAGATCACTATGAAACCAGCGGAGAAGACACACCAAATGGTCATGATGGGAACTCCATGTTGTATCCTTTTGCCATTTTATGTATATGTATGATGATAGCAGGGGTTATATATAGGGGAAATACAGTCATTCTCCCCACATATTTTGAACTCAAGAATAAATATCTATTGTCAATGCTGGATAAACTAAATTTTCCATTCTTGACTTCTAACGTAGTAGCTACCACTACAACAGCTATTGTATTTTTGTTTGGAATGTTAGGACAACTTGTGGGAGGGATATTTGCTGAACGACATGACCCCAAACACGGTTATCTATTGTTTCATTTTATCTTGATATTTATTGCCATCTTAATGGCTCATATTACTAATATTTCCCTTGTTATAGCTGCCATTAGTTACTTTTTCTTCCTGCTTGGGATACAGCCAATGGAGAATACTCTGGTGGCTAGGTTTACACCAGAGAAAATGAGACACAAAGGTTATGGTGCAAAGTTTATTTTGACCTTTGGTGTTGGATCATTTGCAGTATATATTGTTAAGTATATAAAAGAGTTTTTCCCCCTCCACTATGTATTTTACTTTTTTTCTATATGTTCATTTTTTTTAGTACTATTAATCTTGTATCTGATAAAGCTCACAAATAAAAAAGGATGTACTCAATCATGAAAAAGGTATTATGGCTAATATTTTTTGTTTTTATTTTTTAAACAATGTTTAATTGTAAAAGTGTTTTTCAATCTTATTAACAGTAAAGGAGGAGATTATGGCGGACAAGAAAAAACAGTCCAGGAGGTCTTTTTTAAAAAAGGCTCTTGTAACTTCAGCAGCAACTGCAACAGTTGTGGCATCCACAGGTCCTTTTGTTCATGCAAAAAAGACATATTCGTGGAGAATGGTCACCACCTGGCCTCCCCATTTTCCTGTTTTGGGGGAAGGTGCTGATTTAATGGCAAAGTGGATAGAGGAAATGTCTGGGGGCAGACTGAGGATTCATGTTTATGGTGGTGGCGAGTTGGTACCTCCTCTCCAGGCATTTGATGCTGTATCTCAAGGTATGGTGGAAATGGGGCATGGAGCTTCTTACTATTGGGCAGGGAAGTCCCCAGCGACCCAGTTTTTTGCAGCAGTACCTTTTGGAATGAATGCCCAACAGATGCATGCCTGGTTATATGGCGGCGATGGAATGAAGCTCTACAATGAATTGTATGCGCAGTTCAATTTAAGGCCATTTCCAGCAGGGAATACAGGAGTACAGATGGGAGGATGGTTTAATAAAAAGATCAATTCCATACATGATTTTAAAGGACTTAAGATGAGGATTCCTGGTCTTGGTGGGAAGGTTATAGCCAAGGCTGGGGCAAGTGCAATTTTGTGTGCTGGTGGTGAAATTTATACCAATCTGGAAAGGGGAGTTATAGATGCAACAGAATGGGTTGGCCCATACCATGACTATTTAATGGGTTTTTATAAGGTGGCAAAATACTACTATTATCCTGGGTGGCATGAGCCAGGTACAATGCTTGAGTGCTTTGTAAATAAAAAGGCATATGAAAAACTGCCAAAAGATCTTCAGGCAATAATTAAGAGTGCAGCTGCCAGGTCTAATATATGGATGCTCTCAGTATTTGAGGCCAAAAACAACATGTATTTGCAAAAAATGATAAATGAACATGGTGTAAAGTTGATTCAGTTTCCAGATGATGTTTTAATTACACTCAAAAAATACGCCAATGAAACTATTGATGAAATTGTTTCAAAGGACAAGGCCAGTAAGAAGGTTTATGAGAATTTCCTTAACTTTAAAAAGAATGTCACTTCATGGGCAAAGATTTCTGAGATTGCCTATTACAAGGCCCTTCAACTTTAAAAAAGGATTGGGGGAGGAAACTCCCCTTTTTTTATAAGACACAATCAGGTGATCACAAATGCCCACAGTTATAGTGATTATTCGAAGATTTTTTGAATACATTGTACGCGAAAAACTCCATAGACTATTTATACTTGTAATTGCAGTTATCTTTTTGGGGAGTTTTGCCTTTGCATTTGTTGAAAAGAATATGAGCATATTGGGAGCCCTATGGTGGGCAGTTGTTACTGTTACCACTGTGGGATATGGAGATATCACCCCGTCTACCCTGGGAGGTAAGATCATCGGGGTAGTGATCATGTTTTTTGGAATAGGTCTAACAGGCATCCTCACAGCCACATTGGCAGGTTTTTTTATTGAGGAGAGGGATATGGCAAAAAAAGGTCTAAAGGATATAAGAGAAACAATGCATTTTATTATCTGCGGATGGAATATAAGGGGAGAGGAGATTTATGAAGAATTTAGAGCAGATATAAAGACTCAAAATAAACCAATAGTATTAATTGCTGATCTTGACCAGTCTCCTAAACCAGATGACAATCTATTTTATTTTGTGAAGGGAGAGCCAGATAAAGACACCTTAAAAAAGGCCAATTGTAAACATGCAGACACTGTGATTGTACTTTTAGACGATAAATTAGACCCATATTCCCAGGATGCCAAGGCCATATTGAATACATTGACCATAAAATCTTTGTATCCAGATTGTTATGTATGCGTTGAGTTGCTGGATAGTAAGAATTTAGAGCATCTAAAAAATGCAAAGGCAGATGAGATTATAGTGGGGGGGGAGATTAGTTCCAAGCTACTGGTACAGGCAGCATTGGATCATGGGGTGACAGAGATTGTAAGTGAGCTCATTTCAAATAGGTATGGAAATGAATTTTATTTGACTAAGGTTCCTTCTAATCTTGTTGGAAAAAATTTTTTAGACGCCCTTATGTTACTTAAAAAAGAACACAATATACTCTGTCTGGGAATTTTTGATCATTCAAATAGTACATATCTAGCCAATCCATCCCATGATTTTGTCCTAAATGAAAGAGACAAGCTGGTGGTTATCGCAAATACTCGTCCAGAGTTTGATTAATAAAAAATTATAGGAATAGTTGTTTTCGCATGTATATTTTTATTCACAAGCAATTGCCTTGACATCTACAGGAAAGTCCTTAACACTACTTATCCATCAAATTTATTATAGTTGGAGGTATGTCTTGGTATGACCAGAAAAGACAGGACAGAGGGAATCTACAGTCGTCTTGAGGTGTTAGACGAGTCAGAGAGAAAGCAGTTTTACAGGATACACCTAAAGGAACTTTTGCAATATGCATACAGGTATTCAGAGGAAGTAAAAAAACGTTTTGACAGGGCACAATTTGATGTAAATAAGTTCAAAGATCTATCAGACATCAAACACATACCAATCTTAAAGAAAAAAGAGCTTATTTTTCTCCAATCAATGGGACCACGACTTGGTGGGCTACTTACAAAGGATTTGGGTAAGATGAGACGTATATTCATGTCTCCAGGTCCAATATTTGATCCTGAAGACCGCAAGCCAGATTATTGGGGGTGGACAGAAGGATTTTATGCTGCTGGTTTTAGGACTGGTGATATTGTCCAGAATTGTTTTAACTATCATTTAAATCCAGCGGGACTCATGTTTGAAGAACCTCTCAGGAATTTAGAGTGTGCAGTTATTCCAGCAGGTCCTGGAAATACCAATACCCAGTTGGAGATCATGAAAAAGCTAAAGGTTACTGGATATGTGGGTACCGCCAGCTACCTTTCCCATATTGCACAAAAGGGTGAAGATATGGGAATTAATTTAAGAAAGGATCTGTCTTTGGAAGTGGCATTTGTAACTGCTGAGAAGTTGTCTGAAAAAGTGAGGAGTACCCTTGAAAAAAAATTCGACCTTATAATGAGACAGGGATATGGAACTGCAGATGTGGGGTGTATTGGATACGAATGCTACCACAAAAATGGACTTCATATTTCATCAAAGGTTTATGTGGAAATATGTCACCCTGATACAGGGATTCCATTAAAAGAAGGTGAAGTAGGGGAAGTTGTTGTAACAGGTCTTAACAAGACATACCCTTTAATCCGTCTGGCCACTGGAGACTTATCATATATTGAACGAGGGACATGTCCTTGTGGTAGGACTTCTCCAAGGCTAGGAGGGATAATTGGACGTGTGGATACAACAGCCAGGATAAAAGGATTATTTGTGTATCCACATCAAATCGAACAGGTAATAACTAGATTTGACGAGATTAAGAGATGGCAGCTTGAAGTTACAAATGAAGGTGGAATAGATGAGGTTACCTTATATGTTGAAGCTACGGAGTTTAAGAGAAAAGATGAATTATTACATACTTTTAGAGAAAAAATTAAAATCAGGCCAAATTTGAAGATAGTACCTCCAGGCACTTTGCCTCCAGAAATCAGACCAATAAATGACAAAAGAAGGTGGGAATAAAAACTAAAGGGTGTTATCTTTTATATAACCCAAGTTTATCGTTTTGATAAACTTGGGTTATATATTTAGGAAAAATTTCAGAATAACCCTTCTTTATTGTTGCTTAACTTTATAGTCTCTCTTTACAGCAGAAAACTTAATTTCCATCCCGTCAATAGCTGCAATGGTATTTTTAAAGATCTTTTTTGCTTCTTCTTCAAAGGGCTCATTGCTACTATATCTCTGTGAGAAATGAGTGAGAATGAGTTTATCTACCTCACTTTTTTTTGCAATTTCAGCTGCTTGTGAGGCAGTTAGGTGATTGTAATTTTCAGCAAGGTCCTTTTCTGTTGAAAGATAAGTGGATTCACACACCAAAATATCGGCATTTTTTGCTATTTTGTATGTGGTATCACACATCTTTGTGTCCATAATATAGGAAAAGATCTGGGTCTTTTTGGGTACTGCCACTTCTTGTAAAAAGATCCTTTTCCCTTTAAATTCAACTGTACCTTTGTCCTTTAAATCTCCAATTGCCTGTGGTGGGAAATCTTTTGGTAACTTGGATGGGATTACGTTCCATCTAGGTGGATCACATATACGGTATCCATAACAATCAATTCCATGGTCCAGTTTGTATGCATACACCAAAATTTCCCCTGAGATTTCCACTGGTCCCTCACTTTTCACTGGCCTTGGAATAATATTGAGATTGTTGTGAAATATAGCTGCATTTATGAGATTTCTTAAAAAAATCTCTCCCTCTTTTGGGTATATTATTTCCACAGGATGTTTTATTTGATTGAGTGAAAGCCTCTGGATTATTCCAGGTAAACCAAGGCAGTGATCCCCGTGGAAGTGGGATATAAAGATTTTTTTTATTCTATTTATTGGAACCTTAAATTTAATTATCTGACGTTGCGTTCCTTCTCCAGGATCAAATAAAAAGTCCTCTTTATCCCATCTTAGAAAAAGTCCCACATGATTCCTAAAGGTACTGGGAACCTGTGAAGCTGTTCCCAGTACCACCAGTTTTTTTTGGCCCATTTAGTCTTGATCCACAACTATCAGTTGATATTCTTTTTTGTGTTTTTTAGATGCAGCAGCAACTAAGACCCTTAGTGCTTCTATCATCTTCCCCCTTTTGCCTATAACCTTACCCATGTCCTCCTTGGCCACTTTTAGTTCTAGAAGAGGCATGCGTACATTCTCTAAATTTTCCTCTATTACTACCTCTTCTGGCCTGTCCACAATTTCCTTTACAAGCTTTTCAACAAATTCTTTCATCACTATCCACTCTCTTGTTAAAGGTGAGACAAAAAAGAGCCAAAAAACCAATCCAAAATTGGATGATTAACTTAGTAGATTTTATACTCTAGTCTGCATTTTTGCAAGGGTAGATGCTCGCTTTTACATATGTTGTGTTGACCTACTTTTAGTTTAGTTGTTTATTCAGGTTGTAAAAGGATATAACATTATCTTTTAAGAGTTGAGATTTCTGCCGAGGCTTTAGACCATTTTCTTTGACGAATTGTATGTATTCTTTGGAGATTTTTTGTCCCCCATCACTATTTAATAGTATTTTGTTTATGTCGTAGAGATTCATATTTACTATGGATTCTACATCTTCTTTACTAGATTTTCCTTGTTGTAAGGTAATTCCTATATGGACATGGATATTTTTTAATAATTCAATGGTACTTAGTTCAACATGATCAATTACTATTTGCTTGTGAAGCGCATTATAATTACTTAAGATTTCCAAAGTTTTTTTGGTAATCTCGTATTTGTTGTTTCTCGGTGTATGAATCCCAATTCTTTTATTCTCTGGCAAATAGTTTATGCACCAATCTAGTTGTTCAATAAATATCTTTTCTTGGTCTTGGTCGTATCCATCTAGACCTATTTCTCCTATACCAAGACATTTAGGATCTTTCATGCTATTTTCTAGGGCCTTTTTTATTTCAGTGGGTAGATTCTGTTTGTCCTTCAATTCCCTGCAAATAGTCCTGGGATGTATTCCCACTTTATAAAAAAAAGGAGAATTGACTTTAGATATATTCCTTGTGATTTTTGCTAAATAGTCCCAGTATTGGGCATATTGGGATATATCTTTGATTTTATCATTATACGCCCAAACAATACCTCCAATATTGTTGGAATAGTACTTTTGGGGGAAATCTCTGTCTCTTTTTATCAAGATATCCCCATGCATATGGGAGTCAATTGCAACTATCATCTCATCCCTCCATTATAGTTGATGGGGAATTCTAAAATCCAATTAAGAATATTGTCAAATCATAATATTTAAATAAAACTATTGACTATTTGAAAATGAAAAATTATTAGCCATTTTGTGGTGCCCAAATTATGGGCTTAAAAGGGAAGCCAGTGAAAATCTGGCACGGTCCCGGCCGCTGTGACAGGGGACGAAAGCTGCAGATGGCCACTTCCCCGCCACCTTTTTAAGCAAGGACGTAGGTGAAGACAAAAGTTTTTGACCTTCACACACTGCTACTAGCAAATAGCAGGTCCTTCACTTGAAAAGGTGGCGGGGTGGGAAGGAGCAGTGAGTAGGATGATCCTGGAGTCAGAAGACCTGCCACAATAATTTTTTTTCATAATCTGCCAGGGACAGATTAGCCTTTAAGGGTGAAGAAAACTCGGGTGCAACCCTTTAACTGGATTTGTGTCCAGTTAAAGGGTTTTTTTATTTTTAATTATCTTTTAAAAGGAGGTAGCTGGCATGAGGTTTTTAAGGGTTTTATTTGTAGCAATTATTTTATCAACATTGATCCTGGGCAGGGGAATGGCTATGCAAAATCAAAAATCAAAAACTGCAATCGTGGTTGCAGCATTTGGTACCACGTATCCCAAAGCGCTAAAGTCTCTTATCAATGTAAAGGAGGCAATAGAGAAGGACTTTCCCTCTGTTGAGGTGAAAATGGCATTTACTTCAAATATTATAAGAAAAATCTGGCATAAAAGGCAGAACGATCCTAAATGGAAAAATAGAAAGGATATCCCAAGTGATATACTCCATGTAAAGGGTCCCCTTGCAACCATTGCTGATTTGCAAGATGAGGGATATAGGACAATTATTGTTCAGCCAACTCATTTCTACGCAGGTGAAGAGTTTATGGACCTAAGTTCATATATAAATGGACTAAATTCCATTAAGACACTAAAGAAAAAATATATGCCCTTTGAAAAATTGGTTATTGGACGTCCAATAACAGGTATGTGGGGTCCAAAACACGACTATATTGAAGATATTGAAAAGACAGCAAAGGCCCTTAAGGATGATGTTATGTATGCGAAGAAAAAACACGCGGCCCTGGTATATATGGGACATGGAAATGAATTTTTCTCAACAGGTATCTATGCTCAGCTTCAAAAAAAGATGAGACAGATGTATCCTGGGGTAAAGATATTCATTGGTACAGTTGAAGGATTTCCTACTTTAGAGGATGTGGTATCTGGACTGGTCCACTGCAAGGTAAAGAGGGTGGTGCTAAAGCCACTTATGATGGTGGCAGGTGACCATGCAAATAATGACATGGCAGGAAATGATAAAGATTCCTGGAAATCTGTGATTAAATCCAAAGGGATTAAAGTCTATCCAGTAATAAAAGGCCTGGGCGAGAATCCCGAGATAGTAAAAATAATTGTAGAACATGTAAGGCAAGCAGCAAAAGATAATGGGATTGATTTAGATTAAAGAATAGAGGGGAGATTTTACTCCCCTCTATTCTTTAGAAACATGCTTCCGTTACATAGAATTTGGGTCCTGGTATTCTGATTGCCTGTCCAATTACGCAGTTTTTTTCAAAAAATAATGGTAGTCCCTTGAGAAATCCAAGAAATTTTTCTTTTGCCTCTACTCCATCCACTACCATAAACGTACTTTTACCATTGCTTGCCACATAGGTTATGTGCTTTCCATCTTTAGAAAAATAGGGAAAATCAGTCCATGTATATGTTTTGCCCTCCACACCATCTAGTACTATAAAATACTTCTTATTTTTCACAGCAATGTATGCCAGGTGTTTCCCATCATTAGAGAATTTAGGACGCCTTACAAAGTCGTAGCCTTTACCTTCTTTTCCATCCAGTACAATAAACCACCTTTTTCCCTTTCTGGCCCTATAGGCTACATGTTTTCCATCACTGGATACCACTGGTAGGCCTACTGAGTCATAAAATTTTTGAGGTTTATTATTTATAAAAACAGCTCCTTTTTTTTCTCTAACCCCCATATAAAAAAGCTCACTTCCCTTTGAAAAGAAGTAAACTCCAATTTGATCCAATTTAGGTCCTTGTTTTCCATCTAACACAATAAACATTTTTTTGTCTTCATAACCCATGAAGGCAATGTTTTTACCATTATATGAAAATATGGGGGTCCCAACAAATTGATAGGCTTTAGATTCTTTTCCGTCTATAACTGCAAAAAAATCCCTATTAATCCTTCCAACAAAGGCAATGTGTTTTGAATCAGCACTAAACACTATGTCTTTTACTTCATCATAAGAAGAACCTCCAACTATTTTTCCGTCCATGACAACACTGTATTTGTCTTTTATTTTAACAGCATAGGCAATGTGTCTGGAATCTGGGCTGAAATGGGGCTTTAAAACAAGGTCATATTCTTTAAGTTCCTGGTTGTTTAGACAAATGGTTGATTTGCCATTGTCTTTTAAAGCCACAATGGCAATTTTTTTTGAATCAGGGCTAATTACAGGTGATATTTTTTCAGCTACGGCCTTATAGCCTTTCCAGGGATTTCCATTTACCACTAAAAATTCCCTCTGATCTGCGGTGGCAATGAATATTATCTTTTTCCCATCAGGGGTAAATTGGGCATTGTACACCTCATCAAATCCCTCAGACAATTGGTTATTATATAAGACATAGGCCCTGTCTTTGATCTTTCCCATAACCAAAAAATTTTTCCCATCTGGAGAAAATCGGGGGTATCCCTTGGCAATTCTGGAAAACTCAATTGTTTTTTTGCCATCCACCACAGCGATCATTTTCTCTTTGTCCTTTGATATGCAAACAAATCCAATGTGTTTTAAGTCAGGTGAAGGAACTACTGATGCCGGGATCAATGAATAACCAACAGGGCATGTCCCTTTAAAGAAGACCTGTTCTTTTAACGTGGTGGCATATAACTTTGCGGTCAGTAAGTATGTTAATGCCAAGGTGAGGAGAATAATTTTTTTTAGTTTCATTTAAACCTCCATTTTTAGAAAATTTTGTGGTATCTCTGGTCTAGATAAATAAAATCCTTGGGCATAGTCAAATCCTAGTTTGTTGATTAACCTCAGTTTTTGGGGGGAGTCTATTCCCTCTCCCACAAGGGCTATGTTCCTAAACAAAGATAACTCTGAGATTGATTTTAAAAGATAGCCAGTTATTGGTTGGGTGGCAGTTTTATTAATCAATTCCTTGTCGATCTTTAGAAAATCCACATGAAGTGAAGTAAACACATTTAGATTTGAGAATCCAGATCCAAAATCATCAATGGCAAATTTGACTCCGTATTTTTCCTTTAATTTTAAAATAGTAATATTTATATCTTCAAATTCTGAAAATTCTGAGATTTCTATGAGCTCTATACAGATTTGTTCTAGATTCATGGAAAGATTTTTAAAGTTTTCAAAAATATTAGTTAACATTTCCATATATTGATAAAAATATTTTGGGATAATATTAAAAAAATAGACATGAGAATCTTTTGTTTCCAATTTATGTTGTAAGGCTTTATTAATTATAATTTCATCACTTTTTAAGTTCATTTTAAAGTATTCTAATACGTCAATAAATTGTGATGCATTGTAAGTTTTCCCTTCATATAATATTCTGCTTAATACTTCATACCCAAATAATTTATTAGTGTTTAAATCCCATATACCTTGAAGTGATGGAACTATATATTTTGAGAAGTCTTTACTTGATATAAAATCAGTAAATTTAATTAGTTTGTTAAATATTGGAAAAGTCATTTTGTCTAAATAGTAGGTTCCAATTAAATTTTGATTCTTTATATATTTTGCAAATAATATTAAATAATTAACAGCAATTTCAATGTCTTGAAAATCATATGGATAACAAATTACTGCAATTCTATAATCTAATCTGATAATAGAATCTGAGATGTCAATAGATATTGGCTTTTTTAATTCATTTTCAATTCTTTTTAATTTTAATTTACATTGGTCAATATTTCCATATAAAATTAAAATGAAGTCATCTGCATATATATTTTCTAGGTAATCATTTGTTCTTAAATATTTTATAATTCTTTCACACAAAATTTCCAAAATTTTATTTGTAGTTTTAAATCCATATTTAAATCCAAGAAATGAAAAATTACATACATCAATATGGGCTATTATACATTCGCTTCTTTTTATCCTTGATAAATATTTCTTTTTTACATTATAAGTTTTTTTCTTTATCTTGGGAAGTAAGTGTTTCACGGAAATCTCCTGTAAGTTTGATTTAAATATTATATGATTAGTTTTATTAATTGAAGTTATTCGATATTTTTATTGTCACTATGAAATATAATGCATCCAATTATTTGCATATGTCAAGTTGGAGAGGTAATGAAAAAAGTTTTCATTCAATCATAAATTTTTTTCTTTAAAAAATTATTAATATGGTATAAAAAATTAATGGTTGGCTTTAAACAAATGGTTGAACTTTAAATTACAGTGGGAGGGGTTATGGTAAAAATTTTTAGGGTCTTGCTGGTTACTTTTATTTTTATATGTTGTTCTTCTTATGGTTTTTCAATGCCATCCTATACTGAAATCTGTGCCCAATTGAGGAGTGTTTCAGGATGGAGCTCGGGTAAGTGTGATGGCATGAATGCTAAAGCCACTCCAATGGGAGACATGGTTAGTGCGCAAAAAGAATACTTAAAGGGAAATAAAAAAGTGGAGGTAATGGTACTGTCTGGTATGAATGCCATGGGCATGTGGGCACCTTATCAAAACAATATGCAGATAGATACCTCTGATCAATTTGTAAAAGTTACCAATATCAAAGGTCACAATGTTGCCATCTCTTATGAAAAGGGGGACAAAAGTGGAGGAATAACCATTGCCTTTAATTCAAAGAAAAATCCAGGAATGGTTAATGCTGTATTGGTTTTTAGTTTCTCAAACATGCACTGGAAAGATGCCCTTGAATTTGCCAAGAAATTTGACTGGGATAAGCTCCATAAGCTTTTTAAGTAATCTAGGGGGCAAAATTGCCCCCTTAACTTATATCCACACCTTAAAAAATTCTTTTATATCCTTTCCATTAGTTATGTGTTCAATTATTGAGCTACCAAATACAATGCCGTCTATGTAAGGATTTATTTCTATTAATTGAGAAGGAGACTTTATACCAAATCCAATGGCAAGGGGAAGGTCGAATATCTCCCTTGCTGACTTTAATTTTTGTTTAAGCTCCTCTGGAAGTCGGTCCCTGGCGCCAGTTGTTCCCAGTACTGATACAAAATAGACAAATCCAGATGTGAGTTTACTGTATTTTTCAAGTCTTATGCTATATGTATTTAGACCAACCAGATAAATGAGAGATATGTTGTGGGAATCAAAGATTGGTTTTATGGGAATACTTTCCTCCAACGGTAGGTCAGCTATAATTATCCCGGACGCCCCGCTCTCTTTTAGACCTTTTGCCAGTTTCTCAAATCCATATTTAAAAAATGGATTGCAATAACCCATGAGAACTACTTCACATGAGAGGTCTTTTTTGTTCTTGTTTAAACCTTCCAGTATCCATTCTAAATTGACTCCGTTTTCAAGCGCAATGTTAGAAGCCTTCTCAACTACCGGACCATCTGCCACTGGGTCTGAAAATGGGACTCCTATTTCAATTATATCTGCACCACATTCATCCATTTCTTTTATATAGTCCCAGAATTTCTTTTTATTGGGATATCCTGCGGGCAAAAAGGGCATTATTGTTTTTTTGCCCTGTTTATTTTTCTTATGGAAAATGTTTTCAAGAATGTTTTTTGACATATGTGTCCTCCACAATTTATTTTATATGCTCAAATACAATATCCAGGTCCTTATCTCCCCTGCCAGATAGATTCACAACAACATGGTAGTCCCTATCAACTTTATCTTTTAATGTGGTAGCCCAGAAAACAGCATGGGAGCTTTCAAGTGCTGGTATTATTCCTTCTTTTTTAGAGAGTAGTTTAAAGGCTGATAGGGCCTGGCTGTCGTTTACACTCACATATTCAGCCCTTTTTATCTCCTTTAAATACGCGTGCTCTGGTCCAACCCCTGGATAATCAAGGCCTGGTGCCACAGAGTGGGATGGGAGGATCTGACCATCTTCTGTCTGTAATAAATAGGTTTTTGTGCCGTGGAGGATCCCCAGGGTTCCTTTGTTTAAAGTGGCAGAGTGATAACATCCAGGGGTTCCTTTTCCAGCGGCTTCAACACCTGTTAGTTTTACCTCCCTGTTCTCTATAAATTCATAGAAAATCCCCATGGCATTTGAGCCTCCTCCAACACAGGCAACTATATGGTCTGGGAGTCTATTTTGTTTTTCTAAAAATTGTTTTTTTACCTCCTTCCCTATTACTGATTGAAAATCCCTGACCAATGTCGGAAATGGATGTGGACCTACAACAGAGCCAAGGCAGTAGTGGGTATCCCTTTGATTGGCTATCCAATACCTGAGGGCCTCATTTATTGCGTCTTTTAAGGTCTGGGTGGAAGAATATACAGACCTTACCTCTGCACCTAGAAGCTTCATCCTTTTTACATTAGGTGCCTGTCTTTCCACGTCTTTTGCCCCCATAAATACAATACACTCAAGTCCAAGGAGAGCTGCAGCAGTTGCTGTTGCAACTCCATGTTGCCCTGCTCCAGTTTCAGCAACCAGCCTCTTTTTCCCCATGTATTTTGTCAAAAGGGCCTGACCAATGGTGTTATTTATCTTGTGGGCACCGCTGTGGGCCAAATCTTCCCTTTTGAGCCATAGATTAAATCCAAGTTCTTTGCTTAAATTTTTGCAAAAAGTAATGGGAGTTGGTCTGCCCACATAATCTTTTAGTATGGCCTTAAACTCCTGCTCAAAATCCTTTGACTTAACAATTTCATCATAAGCCTCCTCTAACTCTATTAAAGGCGGCATTAAAAGTTCCGGGACAAATTGACCCCCAAATTCACCAAAGTATGACCTTTTCATTTTAGCTCCTTTATTTTGTTGAATATATTTAAGATTTTTTTTCTGTCTTTTACACCCTTTTTTATTTCTACCCCAGAACTTATATCTATCCCAAATGGTGTTACCTCTTTCAAAATAGTGTCTATATTATGTTCTGTTATTCCTCCTGCAATTAACCACTTTATATTTTCCGGGATAGCCTTTAAATAAGATATTTTTTCTATGGATTTTCCATGTCCACCTCCTTTTATGCCCGAGTCAAACAAAAAATAATTACATCTGTTAGCTGAGTTCTCTATATCATTTAAAAAATCATTTTGATCCCTGTATGTATCAGGCCATCTGGTCAAAATCACCTTTTCTTTTTTTAATCCCTTTAGTTGGGATTCGTTGTATGGTCCATGAATCTGGACAAAATCAAGTTTTGCATAATCCATTATAGATAAAATGTTATCTACTTTTTCATCAACAAAGACTCCAACCTTTTTGGCGTTTTTAGTTGAAATACTTTTTACTTCCCCAGGGGATATATATCTTGGACTTTTTTTAAAAAACACAAAGCCCACGAGGTCCACTCCCAAAAAATCACAAAACTCTACGTCCTGTGGTTTTTTTAATCCGCAAATTTTCAGTAACATTTTCTTATCTCCTGGATTTTTTTTACAAACTCTCCAAGTGTTTTTGCAGGGTCATTTTGTTTCATAAAATAGGTGCCAATTAAACATGCATCATAACCTATAGAAAGCATCTCTATTGCATCTTTTGGTGAACACAGGCCACTTGCTGAAATCCATATCTCGCTATTTTGTTTCTTTTCAATGAGCTTTTTAGATGTATTTACATCCACTTTAAGGGTATCTAGGTTTCTATTATTTACAAGAAGTACTTTTGCTCCACTTTTTTTTGCCACATCCAGCTCATTAATATCATTTATCTCCACTACTGGATCTAAATTAAGCAGATAACAGTAATCTATTAATTTTAATAAGTTTTCGTAATTATCTTTAAAAAGTTTAACAATTATCAACACAGCAGAAGCAGGTGTAGTAGCAGTATATTTTATTTGAATTGGATCTATTATAAAATCTTTTCTAAGGATTGGTAAATTTACCTCCCTTAATTCATTTAAAAAGTTAAGGTCTCCATGAAAGTATTTTTTTTCTGTAATGACTGATATTCCAACTGCACCATTTTTTACATATCCACTAATAACATCCAATGGTGATAAATTTTTATTTATGATTCCAAGAGACGGAGAAGCAACCTTATATTCTGCAATAATCCCATTTTTCTTTTTTAGTATGTTAGACAATTTAATTTTTTTGTATTTATATGTAAGTGGAAATATACCACTACGTTCCATTTCTTTTATTCTTTTTATTTCTTCAGATTTTGCCTGAACAAATTTATTTAACATCTTCTCATCCCATTGTTGTGTATGTGTATGTTATCTGTGTATGTGTATGTGGTTTAAGGATGAAGGATGAAGGTTGAAGGGACCCTTCTCCCTTCGCCCTTTCTCTCTCCTTCTACCTTCTACTAATCACTAAAAACTAACAACTAAAAACTAACAACTAAAGACTAACAACTAAAAACTAATCACTTAATCCATAACGGAGTTAAAGAAATAAGCAGATTAATTTACATTTATGGAACTAGTTCCTTTATCTATTTTTTCCCTTGCCAAACTCACTGCATCTTTTAATGTTATATCTTCTTCTAAAAGATAAAGTGCCATACCAAGGTTCATGGCGACCATATCCTTTATGGTTTCTGGGCCTTTTCCCGATAAAAGCATCTTCATTATACTTAAGGAGTGTTCCCTGTCTCTAATTTTTAAATCATCTTCCCTACATCTTTTTATACCAAATTCCTCAGGATATATGGTCAGTCGTTCAATATTTTGCCCCTCTATTAATATAATTTCTGTCTCTCCAGTTGGAGTTATTTCATCAAATCCATCTCCATGCACAACTGCTGCCCTTTTTATTCCCTTAAGTTTAAGCACCTCTGCTACCACATCCATATATTTTTTATCTCCAACTCCAACCAATTGATGAGTGGGCTGGGCTGGATTTAAAAGAGGTCCCATTACATTAAATATAGTAGGTATTCCAAGTTCCATTCTAATAGGTGCTACATGTTTAAATGCAGGATGAAAGTATGGTGCAAATAAAAAAACAAAATTTTTCTCTGTTAAATATTTTTTGATTTCATTTTTCTCCTTTAAAAATGGAATATTTAGGGCGTCCAAAATATCGGCGCTTCCACAATTGCTGGATACGCCCTTATTCCCATGTTTTACAACCTTATAACCTGAATCAGCGAGAAACAGGGCCACAGCAGTGGAGCAGTTAAAGCTCATCTTTCCATCTCCACCTGTGCCGCATGTGTCTATGGTCTTATCTGCTATATCTCTAGTATTTATTTTTATGGCGTATTTTAAGGCAGTTGTAACTGCAGAGAATAGGTCTGAAGTTGTTTCTCCCTTAAATTTAAGTCCAAATAAAAATGCCCCTGACTGGGAATGGGAGAGTTTTCCCTGAAATAGTGCATCAAAACATTCCGTTAATAAATGTTCAGGTAGTGTTTGTTTCTGGGACAGGGTAAGTAGTGCCTTTCTAATTTTCATTTTTACCTCCTTGTAGTGCTATTTTTAAGAAGTTTTCTATTATTTTTGGCCCTGATTTACTTAAAACAGATTCTGGGTGGAATTGTACCCCAAACCATGGCCTGTCTTTAAAGGCTATGGCCATAATCTCGCCATCCTCGCTCCTTGCTATTACATCCACCTCAAGGGGGTTCTTTATTCTTGGATTTGATATCACCAGAGAATGGTATCTTGTTGCAATAAAGGGATTTTCCACTCCATCAAAAAGGGGACTTTTTTTATAGGTTACATGGGAGGTCTTCCCATGCATTATTTTTTTTGCCCTGGATACACTGTATCCAGCAAAATATCCAAGTACCTGATGTCCAAGACACACTCCAAAAACCGGGATTGATTTATCCAGCCTATCCAAAACCTCCCGACACAGGCCACTGGAAGCAGGACTTCCTGGACCAGGGGAGAGCACAATTCCCTTTAGGCCTGGAGTTTTTAAGTAAGAAAAAATTTTTTTATCATCGTTTCTAAGTACATGCAGATTTACCTGTAATTTTTGAAATATCTGAACCAGGTTGTATGTAAAGGAATCGTAGTTATCTATTAGCAAGAACATCATTACCTCCATTTTGTGTGAGTACATCCAATATGACCCTGGCCTTGTTGTGGCACTCAAGCCACTCTTTTTCAGGATCAGAGTCTGCCACAATCCCTGCCCCTGCCTGCCAGTGTATTTTCCCATCCCTGATCCATAGAGACCGTATAATTATCCCTGTATCCAAATTATGACACTCATGGGATAATCCCATCCATCCCACAGCACCTGCATATGGACCACGCGGGATCTTCTCCATTTGAGAAATAATTTCCATTGCCCTTATTTTTGGTGCGCCAGATACAGTGCCTGCTGGAAAGGTCGCTGAAATTATGTCAATTGCGTCTAATCCTTCCCTTAATTTGGCGCTCATATATGAGGTCAAGTGCATGACGTGGGAAAATTTTTCTATTTCCATGAATTTGTTTACTTCTACAGAGCCAGGTTCAGCTATGCGGCCAAGGTCGTTTCTCCCAAGATCAACCAGCATTACGTGTTCTGCCTTCTCCTTTGGATCATTTAACAGGTCTTTTGCCTGTAGCTCGTCTTCTCTATTGTCTTTCCCCCTTTTTCTTGTCCCGGCTATTGGCCTTACTTCAACATTTCCATTCTGGCTGCGCACCATGAGTTCAGGAGAAGACCCAATTAATGTTATGTCATCCAAGTTCATGAAGAACATGTAGGGAGAGGGGTTCTTCTGTCTAAGTCCCCTGTAAATACTAAATGGTTCCCCTGAAAAACTTGATGAAAATCTATTGGATAGAACAACCTGTATGGCCTCACCCTGATATATTAATTCCTTTGTTTGTTTAACAGCGTTGATAAAACCTTCCTCTGTGAATGAAGAGTGAATTTCACTTATCTTGGGCTGGGTATTTAAAGAGATTTGCTCCTTGGATTCTTCTAATCTTTCATTGTCAATGGATATAAAGTAGCATCTAAGGTGCAGGTGGTCGTATAAGATTTGTTTCCCAGGAAGTACAAAAATGGATTCTGCATTTTTAATATCTAGGTGTTTTTGTAATACTGGTTCAAAAAATCCCATACATTCATATCCAATATATCCTATGATAGACCTTGTGATAGGTGGGAGATCTGGACCTGAGGTTTTTATTTTAATTGTTTTAAGTATTTTTTTTATTGAAGTTATAAATTCTGCTCCTTGAAATTTTTCTAAATAAGAAAATTCAGGGTCATATATAATAATCTTCATTTTCCCATTTTTTAATTTAATGCAGAGTCTGAAGTCCCATGCAAGGAGGCTGTATCTTCCCAGCCTTCCGTCTACTTCAGCACTCTCTAAAAGTATCCCTTTGTCTTTACCTATAAATTTTAAATAAAGACCAATTGGGGTATGCACATCAGCGGGATAAGTTTTTATTGTTTGATAAAGTTCAATCATAAGACTTCTCCTAAAAAAATTATTAAAAAATAAAGGCCGCATCCCTTTGGGGGATGCGGCCTTGAAAACATTAAAAATAGCCTTTTATTTAAGGCACATCCCCCCTATCTGGATACACTTTCCACCACCACCATGCCTTTTGGACTAAAAGGTCTAAATCACCGGCAGATGCCAGGTTTAAAAAGGACCTGAATTTTTTCACTGCTTCATGGGAGTATGGATTTGACTCAAAAAGGGTCTGAAATAGAGATGAATCTTCTGTTAGCATTTTTTTCGCAGACTCAATGCGTCTTTTAAAGGATGGAGTAATAAATTTTAAAAGGGACTCATCGTCTGAGAAGGCAGCAAAATAGGAGAGGGTGGTTACAAAGTTGAGTCCCTGGATAAAAGCCATGGCCTGGTCGTGCTCCTTTGCACTACACTCAAAAACATTGCACCCAATGGATTTAAATATCTGTTTCACAAGTTCCACCTCATAATCCCCCCTTCCCCTTACAATGGCTATTTTTAAAGGAATATCTGGCCCTGGATCTGGCCCAAATAAGGGATGTGTTCCAACAACAGGTCCACAGTGGCTTTTTAACATGGCTTCCATGGGAAGTACTTTTACTGAACATATGTCAACTAAAATTGTATTTTTATTTAGCTTACTTGATAATCCCAGGACTACATCTTTTATTGCATAGGCTGGGATGCATAAAAGCACCATGTCCAGGTCTTTAAATATTGAATCCATATATGAATAATTAAAAGGCCTATCTATACCATATACTGTGAATTCACCTTGAGATTTTAATCTTTTCTCAAAAAAGGTTCCCATGGCCCCTTTGTTGCCCACAATGAGTATATTTTTAATTTCTTTGTCCATAAGATATTAATTTTTTAATTTTTCAAAGACATCAAAAAAATCTGGAAAAGATTTTGCTACACATCTCTTGTTGTCCAGTTTAACCTTAATTCCCTTAAATTCATAAAGGGAGAGGCTCATTGCCATCCTGTGATCCCCATATGTGGTAAATAAAATTTCTCTTCCAACAGGTAGCTCTCTGGGATCAATGCCAAGACCATCTTTAAATAGTTCTACCTTTGCTCCAACTTTTTTTACCTCTGTTGCAACCCCATTTAACCTGTCACTTTCTTTTAGCCTTAAATGTTCAACCCCAGAAATTGTTGTCTTTGATTCTGCCATGGATGCCAAAACAGCAACTGTTGGGACAAGATCTGGGCAGTCTTTCATGTTGATATCTATACCATGGAGTCTGGATGGATAAACTACCAACGCATCTTTTTCCCATGACATCCTGGCTCCCATTTTTTTTAAAATATCCAGAATCTTTTTATCCCCCTGGAGGGAATTTTTTAAAAGGCCGTGTATCTTTAAACCTCCTTCCATAAGAAGTCCAGCAGCCACAAGGTAGGATGCATTGCTCCAATCTCCTTCAATGAAAAATTCACATGGTCTGTATTGGCCAGGTTTTACTATAAATTTTATATGTCCAGGCTCCACCTTTGCGATTTCAGTAATGTCCCTTTTAAACCAGTCCCTTCCCTGTTTTTCATATATGGATACATCTACTCCAAATTTTTTCATGGCCTCAATTGTAAGTCCCACATATGGCCAGGACACAGCTTTTTTGCCTATTATATTGATCTTTATAATTCCGCATGCTAGGGGAGATGCCAAAAGCAAACCTGATAAGTATTGGGAAGATTTTTCCAGACTAATACCTACTGTTCCTACTTTTAGACCATTTGCTCTTAATCTAAAGGGAGGAAACCCCTGTTTGTCTTCATAAAACACTTCTGTGCCAAGTGAGGATAGGACATCTAAAAGCTCGCCAATGGGTCTTTCATGCATTCGACCTTCCCCATATATTCTTGCCTCTATACCCCTAAGGGCGGAAACAATAGGAGTGATTAGTCTGCAGGTTGTTCCAGACTCACCTACATTTAACTCAACCTTTTTGTTTAAATGGCATTTTTTTTCTATTCCCTTTATTTCAAGCTGATTATTTGATAGAACACACCTTGCTCCCAGGGCTATACAACACTGTAGGGTCCTTTTGGTATCATCAGATAAAAGTGGATTTTTTATTTTTGATGTACCATCACATAAGGATGCACATATAATGGCCCTATGGGTTATGGATTTACTTGGTGGAGCATAGATGTCTTTCATAAAGGTGTTCTCCTATGCTTTAGGGCTTATTTCCCCTGGTATATCTATGTAAGGACCATTTGGATAACTTCCCAAAATCCTCAGGGTGTGACATGAATGTTTTAAATCTGCCAAAAGGGCCTTGTATTGCTCTTTGCTGAGGTCACATTCAACGTCACAGAAAAACACATACTGCCACTTCTCTCCCCTCATTGGCCTGGATTCTAACTTTTTCATGTTTACATTTTCCATGGCAAGTAGATTTAAGACCCTGGCCAGGGAACCTGGCTTGTCAGGCAATGTAAAGAGTAGTGATGTTTTGTCTCTATTTCCTGCTGGTGGTTCATCTGAGCCTATTATCAAAAATCTGGTCCAGTTTTCAGGTAGGTCCTCTATTCCTGTTTCAATAATATTTAGACCAAGACTACAAGCCAGGGCAGGGTGGGCTATTGCCGCTGCCTTTATATTCTGGCTTGCCAATTTTGCCCCTGCAGCAGTACTGTCCACTGGTACGATTTTCACTCCAGGGAGCCTGGTTTTGAGCCACATGGAACATTGTTGCAGTGCCTGAGGGTGTGAATAGACCACTTCAATATTGCTTAGATTTTCGCACATGGAAAGTAGGCTGTGGCTTATTTTACAAAAAATTTCTGCCTGGATAAATACTTGATATTTCAAAAACATATCCAGGCTCTGGCCAACAGTACCCTGTAGCGAATTTTCAAGGGGGATCACTCCAAGCTCAGCCTCTCTATTTCTCACTGCCTTAAATACATCTTCTAATACAAACTTTGGAAAATAATTTGCTGAATTTCCAAAATAGTGAAGGGCAGCAAAATATGAGAACGTCCCTTCTGGGCCAAGATAGACTATTTTTTGAGGACGCTGAAGACTCCTGGAAGAGGACAATATCTCCCTATAAATGGCAATTAAGTGTTCCCTGGGAAGGGGCCCTGGATTAGCCTTTTCCAATTCCTCTAGGATATCTTTTTCCCTGAATGGTTTAAATATACTGTCTTTACTTTCTTTTTTTAATTTACCAACTTCCAGACTGTATCTAGCCCTCTCATTTAAGAGAGCGAGTATCTGGCTGTCTATTTTATTTATCTCTCTTCTAATCTCTTTAAGTCTTGAATTTGTATCTACAGACATTCTTTTCTCCTACCCCGGTTTATTTTTCCTTTATCTCCTCTTTTATGCGCATCCCAAAGTGTCTTCCAGCATCATCTACTCTTACCAGTACTTCATCTCCTTGTTTCAGGCTCACAACAGATATGGGGGCTCCATCTTTTCCAACAAGCCTTATTGTCTCTGCATTTTGTAAGATCACATCTCCTTTCTTCCCTGAGGTCTCAGCACTTATTAAAAGTAATGGCCTTATCTCTATTTTGACCCGGCCAACAGAGCTGAGCATAGTATTCCCTTCACTATCAACTACAAGGACCTCATCTCCTGCTTTTAATTCTTCTAAATAGGATGTTTTATCATTTGGCCTTAATACATATGAGTGTACTGCACCTGCATTTACCCTAAAAGGTCTAGATGCAACATAAGGATTTTTTTCTGTTTCTGCATGTATTAAAAAGGTAAAGCCAGAGGAATTGCCAACAAGCATTCCCTGGCCAGTATTTAAAATGGAACAGGTGTCCACGCATACCCTATGTCCCAATCCAATTGGCTTTATGGATGTAATCTTTGCAACCTCAAGATCCACCTTGTCTCCTGTCAGCTTTAGATCTTTTACTATTTGTTTTATAAATTGTCTGCCTTCTGGTAAGATAACTAGAAAATCTACTCCTTTTTCCAGGATCCCAGATGCCAATTTTGCTTCTTCTAAATTTTTCACCTCCACTCCCAATTTTCCATCCTGTACAGCAAGGAGGTTTTCTATGGGGATTATTTCCCATCCATGGGAGATTAAAACCCTTTTCCCCTTTTTTAGATATTCTTCTGCCAGCAATTCATCTTCCTTGGAATTCAGGGAAATAGCCTCAAAATCTTCTGGAACAAAGGTCTTAATCCTGCCAAGGGCGCTGACTTCTTTTATCTTATCCTTTTCTGCCAAAATTCCATCTACACCAGATTCCAGGGATAGGGTAACCAGCTTTTTATCAAAGGGTATTGCCTTAACTATTATTTCTTTCATAAATGTTCAATTCTCCCTATTTGTTGTTTACAATTTCAAGTGCTTCTTCAATGCTCAAATCGTCATGTACGATACCATGAAGTGCGCGAACAAGTGTCCTGGGGTCCTCGTCCTGAAATATATTTCTCCCAACTGAGAGTCCAGCTCCACCTGCCTGGATAGATTCATAGACCATTTTAAGGAGGTCCTTTTTATTATCCATTTTGGGGCCACCTGCAATAACCACAGGGATACAACACGCCTCCACAACTTTACTAAATGATTCAACGTCTCCAGTATAGGGTACTTTTACAACATCAGCGCCTAATTCTTCACCAACCCTTGCACAGTGAGCAACAATTTCAGGATCATATCCATTTTTAATCTTTGGTCCTCTTCCATAAACCATTGCCAGAACTGGCATGCCCCATTCATTTGCTTCGCTTGTTATTTTACCCAAATCAGCTAACATGTATCTTTCTGTTTCATCTCCCAGATTAACATGTACAGAAACTGCGTCGGCTCCAAGTTTTATGGCATCTTCAACCCTGCCAACCAATGTCTTGGCATTGGGATATGGGGAGAGCTGGGTGCTTCCTGAGAGGTGAATTATAAGTCCAATGTCCTTTCCCTTTTCTCTATGTCCACATCTAACAAGGCCCTTGTGCATTACCACTGCATTGGCTCCACCTTCAGCCACTTGGTCTACAGTGTTTTTTAGATCCACAAGTCCAAAGATTGGTCCAACTGTGACTCCATGGTCTAAAGGTACTATTATTGTCCTGCCAGTATTTCTATTGAAGATCCTCTCAAGTCTAATTGATTTGCCCAGATGCATTTTACTAACCTCCTGTTTGTTTTTGTTACCTGGGCCCCATGACTGTTATTATTTTTAAGCCAACGACCATAAAAAAAGGGCCGCTGGCTTATTTAGCCTGCGGCCCTTTGGGATTTTTCCTGGGTATTTTCCTAAATTAAACCACCCGGGCCACAGACTCCACCCCTAAAATACCAAAAATAAAAAAAGCTAAAATAAAAATTAAATGAGGTGGAATTCAGCCCGAGTTTTGTGTTCATGAATTTAATTGCTATTCCATTTTTTTTGAGATGTCAACCAGAAAATTTGTAGTGGCAAATAAAAATTAAATTTCAGTTATTACAATATATTATCAAAAATTTTGATAAACTTGGGTTAGTATCCCATCTCGAATACCTGGAGGGTAAATTCCCTCGTTTTTTAATTTTGTAACATACTAATTTAAAAGAATTTTAACCCCTTCAACTGTCAAACTAGGGGAAAAGGGGTTAAAATACCTGGAAAAAGAAAAAATATGCCTTTAATCACATCATTTTGCCTCTGTTTATTCTAATGGATGCTCCAGTTCTTTTTCTTTTAAAGACAATCTACCAGTTATCCATGTCTTTACACCTGGAAATCTACCAGGTCTAAAATGCACATTGTATATATGCCATATAAATATTGCCAAAATAGCAAGATAGGCTTCGTGCGCATGTATCTCTTTCAATACATCAAACACTTTATAAGTAATATCTGGGAAGATCCTTTTAAGGATATCTGGAAACCACATAAAAACACCTGTTCCAATCATTATTACACATCCCCAATATACTGCCCAGTAATCAAATTTCTCAAAATAACTAAACCTGCCAAATCTGGGACGCTCTTTTGAAATCCCCAAAAACCACATGAGATTTTTACCAAAGTCCTTAAAATCCTTTTTCTTTGGAAGCATCTCAATAAAGTCTTTTCTTCCATCCGCACATACGATTGAGTATATGATATGATATATAGCTGCAATAATCAAAATTATACCACCGATTCTATGAACAACTCTCCAAAAATCCAGCCCACCACAAAGTGCGCTGATGTGTGTAGCAGTATAAGACCCAGGATATCTAGTACACCATAAAAATATTCCAGAAATAGTTAAAAGCACCACACTTATAACAAGCAAAAGATGTTGTGCAAGGAAATTTGAATTAAATCTCTGATATTCTCCTTCTATTTCTCTATCTAATTTGTTCTTTTCTCTTATTCTTGCAGTAAAATCCAGAATTATATGTATAAAAAGTCCCAATAGGACAATTATTGTAAACCATTTAAATGATACAGAAAATATTCCAACAATTCCTTTATGTTGCCTTGGATTACCATTATATCCAATGAGCTTATATTGAGGCTCAAACACTGGATTTGCATTTTTATCAAATGGAATCTTCATCACCTTTCCAAAGAAGAAATGGGATTTATTACTGTGGCAATCTATACATCCTTTTGCACCTAATGCATTCTTTGCTGGGGAAACATCATGAGAATATTTAAATACAGAGCCGTAGGGTGAATATTCATAAGGCTTTTTAGGAATATAAACCCACTTTTTCCCATCTGTAGTGTATCTATCACCATCTACAAACACAACTTCTTTATTTGTCAAATCATATCCTTTAGAAATAAGCATTGATTTAACTGAAGATATAAGAGCAACAATCTCTTCTGGACGATTTACCTCTAAAAAACCATCTTTGTTGTCATCTTTGATTTTAGAAAGCAATGGATAGTTATGGTTTGGATCTTTGTAATGGGCCTTCCACATCAAAAAAATATCCTTCATATGGGGCTGTTCAATTCCTTTATGTCCTTTTCGTTTTATTCCCACCCACCTTGTATAGACCCTATTTACTGGATAAATCTGTCCTTTATATAGAGCAAGAACAGGTCTAAATAGGATGTAGGGTTGCATCCCTTCTGGGTATCCCAATTCAAATCCATAATAATTCCATGCTTTCATATCAGGACCATAAAAGGACCATATTCTTTTTGGTGGTGGAGCTATTCTAGGACTTTTGTTAAAAACAGAAGCATCCTGAACAAGGGCGGCTTTTACCTGTCTCCATGGGATATGACATGTCTGACAAGCAATATATTCAAAATGCCATGGTGGGATTCCCTTATGTTTAGGTATGGGTGCATTATAAAGTCCATTAAAATGGCAATCTTTACATGTTCTCATGGTATTGTCTAAATCATCCCTTACAAACCCTCCTGGATCATCTCCTTTCCCAATTTCATGCATCTCCCTTCCGTAAATTCTTGGATCTTTTGCACTCCTCCCAGTCACATGACAATCCACACACAAAAGTCCTGCCCTTATATGCACATCTGTTCTAGGAGAAAAAGAAGCGCCTCTTTTTTTCCAGCCAGGTTCATGGTGGCAAAAAAGACAATTCTCATTTCTTGGCTTTCTAACCACCTTTAATGTTACTTTCCCATCTGGCCCAAACTTGGAAAGATCGTATACAACATAAGGTTTTTCTCCTTTTGCAACACTGCCAATCACCTTTCCAAAACCAGACCCTGCAGTAGCAGCCCACTTAAAATTAAGCCTTTTTATCTGCTCTATCCTTGCTTTATTGTTATATTCAGGCAAATGACACATAAGACAATCAGCCTCTAATACTCCAGTAGCAGCCCAATTGGATTTATAATAATCTCCATCATAATTATTAACTCCCAAAGGCTGGATTGTATTTTTAGGATCTTTTGCAAATTTATCATATCTATGACCAGATCTATCGTATTCTAAAGACCCTCCTCCTGGATGACATTTTCCGCACATTTTGGCAAAAGTAAAAGAAGTAAAATCTATATCTAAAGAGGAGTTATTCTTCTTTTCCGCCAACTGCGGGAAAATCGGTCCAGGACTTCACCACCTTCCCCCATATTGTCCTGGACTTGTACACCAGGGATACATTTCTTTAAATTCTTTTGATAATTTCTCCCCCTTTCCCTGCATAAAATGATATGCCTTGGTTATTTTCTTATAATCATGACACCTGCCACATGTCTTTTCAGGACTGTATGGAACATGATCGTTTATATGCTTTACAGGATTTATAATATTCCCATTTTCATCTAAAAGATAAAATGGGGGGCATACACCCATTGCGTCTTTTTTTCTTTCTTCATAAAGTTTACTGCTTTTATTATATACAGCACATCTTCCTAATTTAAACTCTACTATAAAAAAGATAGGTAAAAACATCAAAAAAGTACACCATGCCTTTTTTAAAACCATGGCCCATCTCCTTTTTAGGTTAATATATCCTTTTTACAAACAAATAAATTATTATAAAAATACCACTAGCTCTGCCTCTTAAAAATTTTTCATAAGAACTTTTTTTTGTTAAGTTATTGTTGGCAAACTTACCAATAGGCCAATAAAAAATCAAGTTTAAAATATATAAATACTTTTGTGGTATTTTTTTATTTATGATGAATTATAGCCAATATTAAGCTTTTTTATTTTACTAAATTTAAATGTGGCTTTTATTTTTTTCCAGCTACTGCCCTTACCTGATGGATATCAGTGTAGCCACTTATGACTTTGAGGATACCATCTTGTTTTAGGGTGAGCATGCCTTGTGATATTGCAACTTCTCTAATTTCTTCTGTGGGGGCCCTTTTTTTAATCAGGGATCTAATTGAGTCTGAGTTTTTTAGGAGTTCGTGGACGCCCATTCTTCCTTTGTAGCCATTCATACAATTGGGGCAGCCTTTTGCCCTGTATAGGGTTATTTCTTTTCTTTTAATCCATCTATCCCAATCATCTCTGCCAAACTCAGATATAAGTTCATCTATCTCTTCATTTGATGGCTTGTATGGTTCTTTACATTGGCTACAAAGGGTTTTTATTAGTCTCTGGGCGAGTATACAGAGCATGGAGTCGGAAAAATTAAATGGGTCTAATTCCATGTCAAGTAGCCTTGTAATGGTCTCTGGGGCAGAATTTGTATGAAGGGTGGAAAAGACCAGGTGTCCTGTTAAGGATGCCTCTATACCAATGTGGGCAGTTTCTTTATCCCTCATCTCTCCAATCATTATGACATCTGGATCTGCCCTTAAAAAGGCCCTTAAGGCAGAAGCAAATGTCAAACCTATTTTGGGGTTAACCTGTACCTGTCTGAGACCCTCCTGGGTTATTTCAACAGGGTCTTCTGCGGTCCAGATTTTTTTATCTGGTTTATTTATGTATCCAAGGGCGGAGTGGAGGGTAGTGGTTTTACCAGACCCTGTTGGTCCAACCACCAGTATCATGCCATATGGCTGAGTTATTTCTTGTTTGAATATTTCCAGATTATGGGGAAGCAGCCCCAGACCGTCAATTGGGATTGGCTTTCCAGAGGCAAGTACCCTTAAGACCACATCTTCCTGGTTGTCTATGGTGGGTAGGGTGGCTACCCGGTATTCCACTATTTTATTCATGTTTGGAAGCTTTATCTTTAATTTCCCATCCTGGGGAAGTCGCCTTTCAGCAATGTCCAACCTTGCCATTATTTTTATTCTTGAGACAAGTGGCCTTGCATAATGTAGCCTAAGTTTTTTAAATTCATGACAGGTCCCATCTATTCTCATCCGTATTGAACAGTACTTGGATATAGTGTTTGGCTCAATGTGGATATCTGATGCATTTCGCCTCCATGCTTCAACTAAAATAGCATTTACAAGTCTAACCACCTCGCTATCTTGTTCAGAGATTTCTTCTTCAAGTTCTTCAAATTCAGAAGCTCTGTCGTCTTCTACCTCCTCATCAAATTCCAGGAGTTCATTTTCAGCAGTAAGCTGTTTAAAAAAGTGATCAATAAACTCTTCAATGTCTTTTTTTGTGGAAACTAAAGGTTCTATTTGATTGGTGCCCAATATAAATTTGATCTCATCTAATCTTCCCAGGTCAAAGGGATTGGTCATAATGACCTGGATGGTTTTACCTTCCTCTCTATAAGGTACCCACTCATATTGTTTGAGAAAATTGGGATCTAATTTCCTCTTTTCAAAAATTCCATATGGAGGCAAGGTTTTGGGGTTAAATTCCACAAATGGTACCCCATAAAAACTACTTAGTGATTTACCCAGTTCCTTTTTGGGAACATTAAATTTAGTAATCAGGATTTCATCTAAATCTGTCCCTTCCCTTACGGCAATGTCCTTGGCTTCTTTTAACTGTTCTTCTGTTAGGTATCCAGCATCTAGAAGTAGTTCGTATCTACTCTTTGTACGTACCCTTTTTCTTTCTAGTTCTTCTAATTTTTCTTTAATTCCCGGAAAATTTGGATCTAACTTTTTCAATTTCCAAAAACATTCCCTGGCCTGTGTGATTTTGTTAAGCTTAATTAAAGTTGAGCCCAATTTATAATAAATATAGGCAAGTTGTTTTTCTGTGAAACGTTCTTTTTCAAGCAATATCTTTGTCAAAAATTCCGAAAGTTCATCAATTTCGTCCCTTTTTTCCAGACAAAAGATCATTAATTTAACAATGTCAAAGTCTAGTATTCCCTGGTTAACTAGACTATTTAAGTTATCAATAGCCTTTTTATAGTCTCCTTGTTTTACAAAGGATTCAACTTGCTCCAGGGGGATTTGGTAGGTTTTGTCTTTGTTGTTAAAAATAGAAGCAATAACAGGATTTTCTTCAACATCTATTTTAGAGAGGGCGTCTTGGAAAAATTCTTTGAGCCTGGCAAGGTCTTTGGTGTGGCCTCTTTTTTCTCCATAATCCCAGGTTCTGATCAAGGATAATAAAGTGGTTTCTGCAATATCCTTGGCCTCCCAAATTTTGTTATTTTTTAAATGGGAATCCAGTTTGTTTTTCTGAGATTCAAGCCACTTAAGATATCCTTCCCAACTCATTTTTTGCAATCCCTTTAAAAAAATAAGAGGACCCAGAAAAAATTAATTTTTTAGGTCCTCTTATTTAATCTAAATTTGTGTAATAGTCTATTTTTTTTCTTTAAGCCATGGCATCATATCTCTTAGTCTATCACCCACCTCTTCTATAATATGAGAGTGATATTTTTTCCTAAGGGCCTTAAAGGATACCTGACCAGCCTGATTTTCCAGAATCCATTTTTTGGCAAAACTACCGTCCTGGATTTCTGCTAAAATCTGTTTCATGTTTTCCTTAACCTTCTCATCAACTACCCTAGGACCACTGACATAATCCCCATATTCTGCAGTATCACTAATGGAGTAGTGCATGAGCTTAAATCCTCCTTCATAGAGGAGGTCCACAATGAGTTTCATCTCGTGAAGACACTCAAAATAAGCTACCTCAGGTTGATATCCTGCTTCCACCAAGGTCTCAAATCCTGACCTAATAAGTTGGCTTACACCACCACAGAGCACTGCCTGTTCACCAAAGAGGTCTGTTTCTGTCTCTTCTTTAAAGGTTGTTTTAATGACACCTGCTCTTGTGGCACCAATTCCCTTTGCATAGGAGAGGGCAATATCCCAAGCACTGCCTGATGCATCCTGATATACCGCCGCCAGGGAAGGGACTCCAAATCCCTTTTCATATTCCCTTCTAACCAGATGACCTGGTCCTTTTGGTGCAACCATTATAACATCTACGTCTTTTGGGGGTTCTATTTGATTAAAATGGATATTGAATCCATGACTAAAGCCCAGCACTTTTCCCTTTTTAAGATATGGCTTTATGTCTTCAATATAAACCTTTGGTTGGTGTTGATCTGGAATCAGGATCTGTATTAGGTCCGCTTTTTCTGCAGCTTCTTTAACAGACACTGGCTCAAATCCATGCTTTTTGGCAAGGTCATAATTTGGACCACCTGGTCTCTGGGCAACTATAACATTTAAACCTGAATCCCTTAAATTAAGGGCATGGGCGTGTCCCTGGGATCCATAACCAACTATTGCAATTAACTTGTCAGATAGAATTTTTAAATCTGCATCTTTGTCATAATAAACCTGCATTTTAAACTACCTCCTCAAAAAAGTTATGAAAGTTGCATGCTCCTTTTCATTGCTACTATGCCTGTTCTTGCTATTTCTTTAATACCAAATTTCTGGAGCAAATTTATAAGGGCACTTAGTTTTTCGCTGTTTCCTGTTGCTTCAATGGTCATTTCAGCTGGACTTACATCCACTACTTTGCATCTAAATATATCTACAATCCTAAGGACCTCAGCTCTATAAGAATTCTGAGCGTTAACTTTTATAAGTACCATCTCCCTTTCCACTGTTTTTACAGTATTCATGTCCACAACTTTTATTACAGTGATTAACTTTCTAAGCTGCTTTATGATCTGTTCTACTATTTGTTCATCTCCTTCTGTGACTATTGTCATAAGGGATGTATTTTTTTCCAAAGTAGGGGCTACATTTAGAGATATAATGTTAAACCCCCTTCCACTGAAAAGTCCTGAAACCCTGGAGAGTACTCCTGGTTCGTCTTCTACTAATACTGAGAGGGTATGTTTCATAATAAATACTCCTTAAGGCCTATTTGGTTAAACAAGTAACATTTCAGATAATGATGCACCAGCAGGTACCATTGGATATACATTCTCTTCTTTTTCCACTACCATATCAATAACACATGTCTTTTTGGATTTTAATGCCCGTTTTAGGACATCCTCAACCTCTGAAGGTTTGGTAGCCCTGAAACCTTCTGCGCCATAGGCCTCTGCCAATTTTACAAAATCAGGATTGTATTCTAAATGGGTGGCACTGTAATTTCTATTGTAAAATAGCTCTTGCCACTGTCTAACCATTCCAAGATATGAGTTGTTTAATATGATTATCTTGACTGGGAGGTTATACCAAACAGCTGTGGCAAGCTCTTGAATATTCATCTGGATTGACCCATCCCCTGCAATGTCCACAACGGTTTTATCAGGAAATGCCATCTGTGCGCCAATTGCTGCAGGAAATCCATATCCCATTGTGCCTAGACCACCAGAACTAAGTAGGGTCCTGGGTCTTAGGTATTTAAAATGTTGAGCAGCCCACATTTGATTTTGTCCAACTTCTGTAGTAATTATTGCATCTCCTCCAGTTAATTCATAGAGTTTTTCAATGACAAATTGTGGTTTTATGACCTCATTGGATTTGTTATACGTAAGTGGATGTGCCTCATTCCAGGCATTCAACTTGTCCCTCCATGACTGATACTTCTCTGACAAATCCTCTTCTTTAATGCGTTTGGATATTTCTTCTTTTAAGGCTGATAAGGCTTCTTTGCAATCTGCAACTATTGGTATATCCACACGAACGTTTTTTCTAATAGATGTGGGATCGATATCTATATGTATGATTTTTGCCGATGGGGCAAAACTGTCTACCCTCCCTGTGACCCTATCATCGAACCTAACCCCAGCAGCAATAATTACATCTGCATGGTTAATTGCCATGTTGGCTACATAGGTCCCGTGCATCCCCAACATTCCAAGCCATAAGGGGTCGTTTCCTGGGAATGAGCCAAGGCCCATGAGACTAGCAGTAACAGGTATCCTCAGGGTCCTGGCGAGCCATGTGAGTTCTTTGTTTCCTGATGAAGCAATAACCCCTCCACCTGCAAATATAAGGGGTCTTTTTGCATCTAAAATTAAGTCAACCGCCTTTTTTACCTGCTTTAGGTTTGGTTCATAATTGGGATGATAGCTCCTCAAGGATACACTTTTGGGGTATTCTGCTTCAATTTCAGAAGCCATTATGTCCTTTGGCAGGTCAACTAAGACTGGCCCAGGCCTACCTGATTTTGCTATGTAAAATGCCTCTTTTATTATCTGGGGCAGTTTTGCTGGATCCTTTACAAGATAGTTGTGTTTTGTACATGGCCTGGTGATTCCAACTATATCCACTTCTTGGAATGCATCATTACCAATTAATGGTCTAGGAACCTGTCCTGTGAACACAACAATGGGAATAGAGTCCATATATGCAGTGGCAATTCCAGTCACTGTATTAGTGGCTCCAGGTCCAGATGTAACCAGCACAACACCTACCTTTCCACTGGCCCTTGCATATCCATCAGCAGCGTGTACAGCGGCCTGTTCGTGTCTTACCAATATGTGTTTCATGGGATAGTTGGGTAGTTCGTGATATATATCAATTACAGCCCCTCCTGGAAATCCAAATATTACCTCAACACCTTCCTGTTTTAAACATTCAAGGAGAATCCTCGCCCCTTTTATTTTCATTACTGCTCTCCCTCCTCTTCCATTTTCTTGTATTTTTCCAGTATTGCCTGGATTTTTGTTTTACCAGCAAGCTTTAATTTTTTTATTCTCTTTAATTCTAAATCATCCTGGGGAGTTAAATATGGTTTGCTCTCTAACTTTTCAACCTGCTTTTCATATTCTAGATGTTGCTGCCACAGTTTGTTGAGTTCTTCATCTTTTTCTCCATACTTGGCTATAAGTTCCAACTCATATTGTTCCATTGTTTCTTGCCTCCTGTTTAGTTCAAAAAAGTTTTTAGAACTGTCTTGGGGTCCATGTCATTTTCCAGGCTAATTAGTAATAGCTTTTTCCTGTTTTTTTGTCCACCCACAATTTTTATTTGACTCTTTTTTACCTTAAAAATTTTAGACATAAATTCAACTACCTCTTTATTTGCCTTGTTATCAACTGGTGGAGCACATATTTTTACCTTTAGACAATTTTGATAGACCCCTTCAATGGAATTTTTTTTTGCCCCTGGTTGAACCCAAAGGGCTAATTTAAAGGTCTTTTGGTCAATTTGAGTTATAAAATCCATTTGTTGTTCCATCTTTGTTAATTTAGGCTATGTAAAATGCAAGTTGATACAGTGTTTGAACAAGAAATATTTTTAAGAACTCTATTATAAGTAGGACTACAATTGGCGATAAATCAATACCACTTATATATACAAATGGTATCCATTTTCTGACTTTGTAAAAAACAGGCTCTGTTATTGAATATAAAAATCTGACTATTGGATTATAAGGGTCAGGCCTAACCCATGAAAGTAGAGCAGAGATTATCACTATCCAGAAATAAATGGACAGTAAACTGTCTAAAACAAATGCAACTGCCTTAAGGAGATTTGCAATAATAAACATAGTAACCTCCTGATAGAATTTAAATTATGTTAAAAGATTAACTATTTGGTTAAAATTTTCAATATTAGCAATGGAATTCAAGTCATGGTTTTTATAAGATATAAAATCAACCGGAACACTTTTAGCGGTTTTTTCATCTACTTTAGAATCCCCAATAAATAAAACTTCATATGGTTTTAAATTCCATCTTTTTAAAATGTAGTAAATACTTTCAGGATGAGGCTTTGGATTTTTTACACTATCTGCTGTAACCACTGGATCAAAGAAAGATTTTAATTGGAAATTATTTAGTATGATGGGCATTGTGTTTGTTCTATTTGTATTAATAGCCAATTTTTTATTCTTTTTTTTCAGAATAGAGATAAAGTCTATAAGCCCATCCTCTAATTTAATTAAGTCTATTACAGACAAGTAAGATATTTTTTTTCCAATATTTATAGCCTCTTCAAATAGAATTGGTGGAACTATATGTTTTATAGATTCATATACAGTGTGTGAATGCACATAATCTTCCTGAGATTTGTCCATTGGAGGAAGTTCAAGTTTCTCTAATATAATATTATAAAATCTTACATTAGCATCTCTTGAATTTATTATTACACCATCACAATCAAAGATAATCCCTTTTTTGTTTTCGAAAAAGTCTTTGTAATCAAATTCCATTAGTTAACTAACTCCTTATAAATTCAACTTTGAATTTTTTGTTTAACCAATTGAACTCCTCATGGGGCTTTTTCTTAAATATAAATCGATATCCAAAATCTGTTGTCTGAAACAATTCTCTATCATCATCAACTATGGAGAATTCAATTCCAAAATCTATCCACATCTCATATAGGTCTTGAACATCAGTAATTAATATGTGATTTTTTTCTATTATCAAAAAAAAACATGGTAGTATTTTATCATAAGGTAGTAAAGTGTTAATTTGGGACCTAGGATCAGTCGTTTGAGTCTTGCTTTGAAGATAGTCCAAAGATACATCTTCTCCTAGAGAATGTTTAAGTTGCTGTAAGTCTCTTGCCAATTCTCTGTCCAGTTTTTGAAGTTCCAGGACCTTTTCTTCCAATGTCCATTGGAGGAGCAGAGTAAGCTGGGCAATCAAAAAATAATCAATTTTTTCAGTATGGCCCATACCTTTTTTTATGGAACTCTTTATACTACTGGGTTTTTCACTATCTTTTCCTATTAATTGTAAAAGAAAACTTTGCTTAATCTCCCTGGGATTTTCAAAAAAATCCCCGTACATTAAAAAATCCTTGATGTATTTTTGAGCCTCTTTGGTTTTTAAGGGAAATTTCCTGGGTCTAAAGTAATTACATGATCTTTGTTCGTCTTCCTCAAATAACCCAGGATTTACCAGTGTGACTTCTTTTAAAATTTTGTCGCCTACTAGTTCATGATGCAGTGTAGGAAAGAATATTTTATTCATATCTAGATACTCTTTTGTTTTATGGTCAAAAAACTTAACTTGCAATACAAAGAAATTAGTATTATCTTCATTTCCCACTAAAAGCAAATGTAAATTTAATTCTCTAGGAGGTTGTTTAATGTTTGGTATTGGAATTCCTGAATTATTAGTACTTTTATTAATTGCATTGGTGATCTTTGGAGCCAATAAGTTGCCAGAGATTGGCGCTGGCCTTGGTAAGGCCATAAAGAATTTTAAAAAGGCCGCAACAGAACCTGATGAAATAGATATAAGCTCAACCAACAAGAAAATATCCAACAATAAATCACAAAATGATAATGAGGCCAGTGAAAAATAATTTTATCTGATTTGACCATTAAGTTCTAATTGGGGTGAGAGGAGATGAATTTTAAATTCCATACCCCTTGCCCCGAGATACCCATTTAAAAACGTAGTAACTTTATCGGGTTTTATGGTGATTATCTCCCACTTTCCAAAAATCCCTTTTGAAAAAGTCACTGAGATCAAATGAACCTCATCTAAAATTTGTTTTTTGTCACCTAGCATATGGTCAAAGGTTTTTAATCCCGTTAAGGTATACCAAGGACCAGCTATTAAGACTATTGTTTTAAAAAATTTGTCTTTTATTTCAGGTAGATTAAAAAAATTTCCCCATAAAGTTTCCCATAATTCAATGAGACTGTTTTTTGTGCCTGACCAGTAATGGTCCTTGTACTTCAGTGTACCTGTATAGAGGGAATCATTTACCTTTCTAATATACAACTTTAGTTCCGATACATTATCATCAACAGTAATTCCAGAAAGTTTCAGTAAATTATCTAAGGATTGAAGGTCAGGTCCTTCAAAATTTTCAGTCTCCATTTGTGTAACCACTACCTTTTGATTGAAATAGACACCAATATTCATAAGTGTTTTCTTTATGGATTCAATATCCAATTTTAACTCCACTATTAAGGAAGTTGAATTTTGGCTTTTCTCTTCATGGTCTTTGTAACTAAGTACATAATTTAAAGAAGATTGTTCAAATAATTTATTTAAAATCTTAATTTTTTCTTCATCTAGTTTAGTGGACATTATTTTTAGGGATTCGTTTACCAATGCTTTACTGAGTATTTTGTTTCGTAGGGTTGCATTTAAATTAAATTCAGTGGATGTACAGTTTTGTTCTTCAATCTTTATAAATTCTGCAAATGAAATTGAATATGTAATAAATAAAAAAATAAGAGTAAAAAATTTAATTCTCAATATTAAATTCATTGACCTGGTCCTGGTTAATTGTAGAGTATGTTTTTTTAGAGATTACTAGTTTACCTTTTTTTAGGAGTTCAAGTATATTTTCAAATTTTAAGTAAAAATCACTGTTCTCATCTAAAACCAATGAATGTTCATTATTATTATAAATAGAATCTGCATGCAGAAAAAGGGGATGTTCTCCAATTCTATCTTTTGCTTGCCCATTTAATTCACTCAAATATAATGCCATTCCTTTATTTATCAAAGTATCATAGTCTGTTAATTTTGGGCTAAATAATAGTTCTCCATTTTTTGAGTATAAGTATATTAATAGAGAAGGTTTGAACTTGTCTGTTGAGACCTCTATAATTACACCAGTATAGCCTTTAATGTAATTTTCCTTTTTTATTGTGTTTGAATCTACATCAGGTTCCCTTAATAAAAGGGACAGTGGTAATATGTGTTTTAAAAAAGGACCTAATATATTAATTCCCATAGTTAATTTATATGAATTTATTGAGGTTTTTATCATATAATTATCTTTGGTGGTATTTATTTCTTCCCATAACAGCTCTTTTCCTCTTTTATCTATTAATTTTTGTATTTGAAGACCTTTTTTTATTTCAAAATTTAAAGTTGCATTGTAGAGCTTGTTCATTAAATGGATCTTTTCTCTTTTTAGATTAATATAATCAGGGTAGAGTTCACTCGATGTTCCATTGAGCTCAGTATATAAACTGTATTTAGTCCAGTTGATCCATGTGGAATTGTCATCTAATGGTTCTATCCACTCACCTGAACCACAAAGGCCAATTGATAATTTGAAAAAAAATAGAAATAATGCGCAAAATATCACTTTTTTATCCATTTAAAAATCTCTCTACCTTTAAAATAGCATTGTCTAGTTTGGAGTATTCATACCAATTGATGTCATCCTCCTTTTTGAACCACGTCATCTGGCGTTTTGCATATTGTTTGGTATTTTTTAGCCAATTATATTTTGCCTCCTCTAAACTACAATTTCCAAGAATGAAGTTTAATAGTTCCATGCAACCAATGGAAGTCCAAACTGGTGCGTTAATACAAGGGTTTTCCCTCCATGCATCTGATACTTCCTTTAGTACTCCCATTTCAAGCATTTTATCTATCCTAAGCGCCAATCTTTTTACCAGCTCTTCCTTAGGGTGAGAGATACCTATTTTTATATAGTTATATCTTGGTGTATTTTGAGGATGGTTTTTATGGAACCACGTCAAGTTCCTTTTTGTAAACATATATACCTCCAGTGCCCTGGTTACCCTCTGCTTATCCTTTGGGTGAATTTTTTTTGAATATTCTGGATCTATTTTTTTTAATTTTTCGTACGAAACATATGGTCCATCTAAAAGATATTGGTGGCTTACTTGTTCCCTTATTTTTTTTGGCACACTGGGTATTGGGGCAAGACCAAATAGTACTGCTTTTAAATATAGTCCTGTTCCTCCAATGAGTATAGGCACCTTTGCCCTGTCTATTATTTCCTTAATTTTTTCGTCTGCCAATTTGGCATATTCACCTGCACTTAAATTTTTTTTTGGTTCTAAAAAACCATATAAGTGATGGTTACATAATCTTTTTTCTTCCTCAGTTGGTTGTGCAGTAATAATTGGAAAACCTCTGTAGATCTGCCTTGAATCAAAGTTTACTATTTCTCCTCCCAATTTTTTAGCCAGCTCAAGACCAAGTTGATTTTTACCAGTTCCTGTGGCTCCAACAATGCATACAATTTTCATATGGCTATAAGTTGAACCTCTCTTTTAATTTGAGCCATACTGGCTCTGGTACCAGCCCTTGGACATCCCCACCAGCATTCACTGTCTCTTTAATTATGGATGAGCTGGTAAACAACCATTTGTAATCTGTCATCATAAAAAGGGTATGTACATCCCTTTTAAGACGCCTATTCATAAGGGCCATCTGAAATTCGTATTCAAAATCAGATATAGCCCTAAGTCCCCTTAAAATTACCTTTGCCCCCTTTTTTTCAACATAGTCAACAAGTAATCCACTAAACGCTTCTACAATAACCCTGGGTTTGTTTTCAAATACTGTCTGAGCCATCTCAAGCCTTTCCTCTAAGGTAAAAAGAGGGGTTTTTGGGGTATCTATGGCAATTGCCAGAACTACTGTATCAAAAATATCCAATGCCCTTCTCACAATACTAATATGTCCATTGGTTAAAGGATCAAAGGTTCCTGGATAAATTGCTATGTGTTTATTGTTTTTGTCCATATAAGTATCCTCGTCTGTCCATATTTTCGGTTAACAATTAAATTTGTCTCTGGGATTTCCTTCTCTATTTCAACCTCTTGCTCCACTTCGGATACAATAAAGCCATTTTCAATGACCCAGTTGTTTTTTATTAATTTTTTAATAACTGGTAGGGCAAGACCCTTTCTGTAAGGTGGATCTATAAAACATAGGTGAAATTTTTCAAAGGATTGTTTGTTTAATATCCTGTGTACATCGTCTGAAACTATACGGAAACGAGTATGCTCAACTCCAAAATTTTCCAGATTGATTTTAAGATATTTAACTGCCTCCCTATTATTTTCTACAAAATATACCAGGGTTGCCCCCCTACTCAAACACTCAAACCCAAGACTCCCAGTGCCTGCAAATAGATCAATTACCCTGGCCCCCTCAAATTCCATTCCCTGGGAGACTAGTATTGAAAATATAGCCTGACGTACTTTATAAGTAGCAGGTCTATATCCTTCTAGATTTTTTTTAGGGGTCTTTAACTTTCTCCCTTTATATTCTCCACTGATAATTCTCATGTTGTTGATTTTAATCTCCTATACGTATTCAACTTCAGGCCCAAAGTCACTAAAAGTACACAATACAAATTCATCTTCCTGGGCGTCCTTTGTCTTTTCCTTTGTTAGCCACTCCTTTACAAAGGCCAGTACTTCGTTTCTCTTGTCCATATTTTGGATCATCTTTATTGAAATTCCCCTATGTACAATTTTTAGATCTTCGGTAAGTCCCATATTCTTAAGTTCTAAAAAGAAGTTTTCATATTCTTTTTTTAACCTATTATCAAGACCTTTAAGAGAGTTGTAATTTGCATCGGGCACCAGGATGACGAACTTATTGGGTTCTAATCTACAGAGCTGATCATAATTCCTTAAATTTTTTTTCAAGTGGGTCAAAAAGCTTTTTTCTATCCATGTGCGCCAGTCCTTTCCATAATTTATTACTATATCTTCTAAGTTGTTTATGTATATAAGTAAGAGGGAAAAATCTTTGGTATGCCGTGATATCCTGTTTATTTCACTTTCCAATACAATATAGAAACCGTCAGTTGTTAAGGTATTGGTATTACTGTCAATAGATAGCCTTTGAAAGAGAAATTCCATTTGATCAATTAAATTAATTCCCCTTTTTACCCTCCATAAGAGTTCTGCTTCATAAAATGGATATATTAAAAAGTCATCTATATTTAAAGTGGATTGAAATACTTTATCTCTGGAATCTTCATCACCAAATAGTATTAAATACCTTTTAGGGATCAATTGGTTATCTTCTTTAGTCCTTAAAAATTTAGCGAATTCCAAACCATCCATATTGGTTTGAAAAACTGGTGCAATAATTATTTCTACATTGGTTTTGTCCAAAATAGCAATCCCCTGGAGATGGTTTTTGGCGGTTATTACAGTGAGTTTCTGGTTTTCCAGGATCTGTTTAACTGTGTATGCTAGTTCGTTGTCTTGGCATATAACCATTATTTTTTTTGATATAGGCATGGGTATATGTCTCCCGTGATATTTTTGAGAATATTACCCGGATTTTCCAGAATTTACAAGGTGACATTTTTAGGTTACTATCTATGTGTTTTAGAGGTATTCAATCTAGGGTGTTAAAAATGATTATAAAAGATTTTAAAGAGATTTCAAAGCACATTAAAATTCATAGGGACAAGGAGCTAAATTCTGTGAGCAGCCGCTCCCAGTTTGGTAAAGTTAATAATAAAAAATTACAGTCAAAAGAACAGTCTATTACCCTCAATCCCTCAAACAAGGACAATGACAATGAGCTTTTTCAAAGGGCAATGGAAGGGGTCCTTCCCATCCATGGGGTAGGGGGTAGGGAAGTGGTGCCTGTAAAACATGAGGTATCAGAAGGTGAAATCAAGTCCAAATATTCTCGAAAAGACAAGTACCTGGAAAAATTTCTTAAGGGAGAGATACAATTTGAGATTGAATTTACTGATGAATATATACAGGGGAATGTAAAGGGTTTGGATCCCAGGATTTTTAGAAAGTTAAAAGCTGGCTCGTTTAGCCCTGAGGCCCATCTGGATCTACATGGCCTAAACAGTGATGATGCATACCTTAGCCTTATTTCATTTGTTAAAAAAAATTATTTGGATGGTCGGAGGTGTCTGCTGGTAATACCTGGTAGGGGTAAAAATTCCCCTCTGGGAAGGAGCATTTTAAAGGAAAATTTGCAGTTTTGGATTACAAGGGATCCATTAAAAAGGGTGGTTTTGGCCTTTTGTTCTGCCATCCCAAGACATGGAGGTGCAGGGGCAGTATATATTTTACTTAGAAAATACAAAAAATCCAGGGGGAAAATTTTTTGGGAAAGATATTAAGCTAAGGAGAACGGGATTATGGGCTTTTTTTCAAAGATAAAAAGATTATGGAAAGGTAAAGAAAAGCAGGAAGTCAAAGATAAACCTGTAAAAGAAGAAAGCAAGTTAGAAGAACAATCATCAACTCAAGGGGAACAGCTTGCTGCAACGGTAGCTGCAGGTGAAGAAGTACACAAACAAAGACCAGAAGATTTATCAATAGAAAAAGATAAGGATTGGGAGACAGAGCTTAAAATTGCCCTGCAACAGGCGGAGCCAAAGCTGAGCGTATGGTTGGATATACTATTAAAAGATGTTCAAAAAGCAGATGATCTTTTGTGGGACAGACTTTTCTTTTTATTTGAAAACCTGGAAGTGCCATCAGATGAGGCAGAAGATTTTATAAACAGGTTTAAAAAATGGCTCAATGAGATGGAGTATTCATCCATATATGAATTTAGGTCTGAACTCCAATATCGATTGGCCCTTGCGCTTGATCTGGAAGATGAAGAAGATGAACAGAGTAGGCTTTTTTTGAAGCTATCCCAGGGTCTTGCCAAGACAAAAGAACAGTTTACAAGGAAAATAGATGCGCTTCTTCAAAGGTCTTCAGAATTTGGAGAGGAATTTTGGGAAGAATTAGAAGAGATTTTGATTATGGCAGATGTGGGATTCAATACCACTGTGAAATTAGTTGACAGACTGAAGACAAAGGTAAGGGAGAACAATATAAATTCTCCAGAGGAATTTAAGGCCATGTTTAAAGAAGAGCTTGCTGAAATTATCCCAAAACCAAGGAAAAAGATAAAGCCAATTGCCCCTGAAGTGGTTTTAATGCTGGGAGTAAATGGTGTTGGGAAGACAACTACTATTGCAAAATTGGCCCATCGGGCACAAATGCAAGGGCGACGGGTATTACTTGCTGCAGCAGATACCTTTAGAGCTGCTGCCATTGAACAGCTTGAGATCTGGTCAAAGAGGGTTGGCACAGGTTTTTATGCCAAGGAGTCTGGAGCAGATCCTGCAGCGGTAGCCTATGAGGCCATAAATAAGGCGAAAAAAGAAGGATATGACTTGATGTTTGTGGATACTGCTGGCAGGCTTCACACCAAGATAAATTTAATGGAGGAATTGAAAAAGATTAAGAGGGTTTTAAATAAACAGCATCCAGGAGCCCCCCACAGGACAATTTTGGTGCTTGATGCAACCACTGGTCAAAATGCAATTTCCCAGGTGAAGTTATTCAATGAAGAAGTTGGTGTGGATGAGATAATTTTGACAAAATTAGATGGGACAGCAAAAGGCGGGGTTATTTTGGGAATCTCTGTTGAGTTTGATATACCCATTACCTTTGTTGGACTGGGTGAAAAAATGGAAGATCTAAGGCCTTTTGACCCAGTTAAATTTGCAGATGCCCTTTTGGGATAACTTTAACTCCGACTATTTCAAGTTTTGAGGAGTCCAGTCTAGTTGTGAACTGTGGGCTGTGAACTGTGTCTATGAAAGTTACAGGCCACATACACATGCTAAAGGAATAGGCAGATTTAAAAACTCCCTGGAAGCTATTTAAAAGGTCAGTGCTCCTTGACAAAGGAGTATTCTTTGATATTCTTGATTTAAAATAAGGTAGAAACTTAAACCTTAATGGGGATTATTATGAATTTACACCCTATATCTTCAAATTATAATCCCCTTGGGAATCAAGCTACATATAATAAAGATCCTTCTAAAGACAATACAACAAATTCTAAAAACGAGATTAATAAATTACCTGCCAATGAAAGTGAAAGTATCCAATCCAATAAAGGGGATAATGGGAACAGTTCTCCAGGTAAAATAGACAATAAGACAAGTCTCTCAAAAAACAGCAAGACAGATCTAAGAGAAGAACAAAAGGTACAGAAACTTAAACAAATAGATGCCCATGTAAAGGCCCATGAACAGGCCCATGTTGCAGCTGGTGGACCTTATGTTAGAGGAGGTCCTCAATTTTCTTATATTATTGGGCCAGATGGCAATAGATATGCGGTAGCTGGAGAGGTTAAAATAGATGTATCTCCTGTTCCAGGGGATCCAGATGCAACAATAAGAAAGGCCCAGGTTATAAAAAGGGCAGCACTGGCACCTTCTGATCCATCCCCCCAGGATAGGGCTGTTGCAGCAAAGGCAGATCAAATGGCCATGAAAGCGCGCATAGAAAAGTACAGAGAACAGGTAGAGGAGATGAGAAAACTCGTTGATAAAAAAGAAGAAACAAATGGACAGGGAAATGCTTATATAGATGAAGAAGGTTCATTCAATGATATAAATGATATAATTCAGGGTGGGCCTTTAACCCTAAAAAGGGCAGCTTCAGCCTATACTCCCACCAATAACAACTCCTCCCAGATTCATGTAGTTGCATGATGGGTATGGCTGGCTCTTTGGCCAGCCATACCCATCATATATCAAGCAGCTTGATCTGAGGGGGAATCAAAGATTGGCAGATATGTTACTATAAGTTTGTATAGAAACAGACCAATGGAAATTAGACCCAATGTAATTGCTATTTCCTGCCAGGATGGGAAATAAAAGCCCTTGCCCATATTTGCTTCAGTCAAGAATACCACGTCAAATCTATTTAAAATTACTCCAAAAATCACAAGAGAATGAAACAAGAGAAGAGAAGGGACAGAACCCTGAATGGTTTTAGAGCTCAAAAATATCATAGGGACCAATACACATAACACCATTTCTATTAAAAACAGGAGACTTGCCCCGGTTCCCTGGAATATAAAATGCAATTTACCATGTATACCAATGTCCAAAAACCTTACCACAAAATAGACCAAAAGGGCTATTGAAGCACCCCTTGCTAGACCTTGTAATACTTCAAATTCATATTCTCTATTTCTTAAATTGGCACTTATTATGGTCTCAATAGACACCATAGAAATACCTGCGCATATGGCAGAAAGAAAAAACAAGTGATGCATAATATGTGAATACCACAATGGATGGAGTTTATGTGGATCAATTAAAAATAATCCACCTAGTGAAGATTGATGGCCATAAGATAGCATAATTCCCAAGATCACCAGACAAAATACTACTGCTTTTTGTTCTAAAAAATCCTTTAATCCAGTTAGTACATTCAAACGTTCCAAGAGCCAGGGTAAGAATTCAAGGGTCAATACAGTGGTATAAGTACTTATACAAATAACTATCTCAAACATTACAGAATGGGGATTCCAAAGAAAAAATGGGTGCCAGAAAGCAAAAGGCTTTCCAATATCCATAAGTAAACCAACAAGGACTAAGAGGTATCCCAAAAATGCAGTCAAGGTAGCGGCACGAGCTATGGGTTTATATTTGTCCCAATTTGCAATATATGCTGCAAAGGTCACTGTAAATCCACCTGCAGCCAGGGCAACCCCTGTGGTTACATCAAAGGCAATCCACAGCCCCCAGGGATGGGTATCACTTAAATTCGTACTAGGACCAAGCCCAACTGCTAGCCTGTATAGCATGGTAATGATACCTATTATACCCAGTATCAACAAAATATATGTCCTGGGAGTAAAAAACTTTTGCTTTACTGTCATAGAATTATCCATTTTTCCCCTCCTTTGAACTTGTTCTGTTCCTGAAATAGGCAATGCCTGCAAGGATTGCCAGGAGGCCTACCTCTTCCCAGAGTACAGTTGAGAGATCGTTCTTCCAGGTAAATGATGGATATGGCTGCTTGAGCACTTTTTCATTAAATCCCAATTTTTCAAAAGGTACATCTGATATATACATCCAGGATGTACCACCAGCCTCATCAAGACCATAGATATGATTTACATACTTTCCAGGTTCTTTGTTAATACGTCTTTTGGCCTCTACCACTACTTTTTCATAATCATCAAAATACATGACGTCCCTGGGACAAGCAGTTACGCACATGGGTTTTAATCCCATTTCAATCCTGTCAGCACAAAAATCACATTTCTTTACCCACGGATTTGTGCTATCCCACTCATATTTGGGCACATTAAAGGGACACGCAATCATACAATATCTACACCCTATACACCTCCATTGATCGTACACAACTGGACCATCTTTCATCTTCTGAAGTGCCCCTACTGGACATGCTGAGACACAAGCAGGGTCTTTGCAGTGAAAACATTGATGTTTTACAAAATACCATGCTGGTACTTTTCCCTCTCCTTTATCTAAAAAGTCTATCAATGTATAACAATCTGCGCTCAAATTCTGGGGATTTGTATATTCTCCTGTCATAGATGTATGGGTGGCTGGTAGATTGTGCCATTCCTTACATGCTACCTGACACGAACGACACCCAATACACCTTGTTATATCTACTAAAACCGCTTTGGCCATTTTTAACCCTCCTAAAAATTAAAACAAATTAAAGCCTTTTTATATTCACCATAAATGCCTTTGTCTCTGGTATTAATGTATTTGGGTCTCCTGTTGTAGGGCTAAGTAAATTTGCACTGTCTCCACTGTTTCCACCTTCTGGAAACTCCCACCCAAAATGCCAGGTAGTACCTACTTGATGCACCTTCTTTCCCATAATTACAAAAGGTCTAAGTCTATTTGTAACCACTGCCTTGGCAATAATCTTACCCCTTGCACTTTCAACAAGTATTCTATCGCCATCTTTTATACCCTTTTCCTTAGCAAGCTCCTCATTTATCTCAACAAAATTTTGAGGCACCAACTCCAGTAGCCAGGGCACATGTCTTGTCATACAACCAGTCTGCCAGTGCTCAGTTACCCTATATGTTGTGCATATATAAGGATATGTACTACTTGCATCATACCATATATCAGGATCTGTTGGAGATAGATGTTCTTTTCTACATAAAAGAGGCAGGGCAGGGTTTATCCTGTGTTTATTTTTAGGAATTGGATTAAAGTTTAAAGGACTCTCCAATGGCTCATAGTGTTCAGGAAATGGCCCATCTTTACGGCCTGCACCAAATATAGAAGCAACACCTGCAGGTTTCATGATAAATGGTTTTTTGGTATTTTCATTCCATGAGCCATCTGGATTTCTAAGTGGAGGCCAACCACCATCAGGCACATCCCCTACCCATTTATGACCATTCCATTTTATCACTGGCAACTTGGGATTCCATGGCCGACCATATTCATCTACTGATGCCCTATTGTATAAAATTCTTCTATTCACTGGCCAACACCATGCCCACTTGGAATACAGGCCAAGTCCTGTTGGGTCCTCCTTTATACGCCTGGCCATCATATTACCCTTTTCTGTATATGAACCACAATATAGCCAGTTTCCAGATGATGTTGAGCCATCATCTTGGAGATAAGCAAAACTAGGCACAAGAGTGCCTTTTTTAAACAACTTTCCCTTTATCTCCACGTCTTTCAAAAAATACCCATTTATTTCCTTTGCAATCAGATGTGGATCTATTTCCTTTACCTTTCCATCACTGTTCTTTTCACCATAGTTCCAGCTCAAATTCAATATGGGATCAGGATATGCACCACCCTCTTTTTCATATAATTTAACCAGCCTAAAATACAATTCATTTATTATATCTGCATCGGGTTTTGTCTCTCCAATGGGATCTATTGCCTTATATCTCCACTGAGCCCATCTCCCTGAGTTAGTTATACTCCCTTCCTTTTCCACAGAAGAACAACAGGGTAGAAAAAAGACCTCTGTCTTTATCTTTGATGGATCCATACCAGGACCTTTCCAAAATGAGGCAGTCTCATTGTCAAATAGATTTACAGTGACCATCCAATCCAAATTACATAATGCCTTTCTTACCTTGTTGGAATTTGCTCCAGAACATGCAGGATTTTGACCCCAGGCAAAAAAACCCTTTATCTCACCATGATACATTTTATCAAACATGACCAGCCAGGAAGCATTCTGACCATCATCGAGTTTGGGCAACCACTCATATCCAAAATCATTTTCTTTTGTGGCCTTTTCCCCAAAATGTGCCTTTAATAAGCTCACTGAATATTTTGGATAATTCTGCCACCAATTGGCACTATAATCTTCCTTTGTCCTGGGAGTATATTTATCATTGTACTCTTTTAAAGTCTGTTGGGACGCCCTGGGGGTCTTTAGATATCCAGGCAAAATATGAAACAATAAGCAGTGATCTGTTGAGCCCTGCACATTGCTCTCTCCCCTTAAGGCATTTACACCGCCTCCTGCCCTTCCAATATTACCAAGCAAGAGTTGTATTATGGCCATTGTCCTGATATTTTGAGTGCCAACAGTATGTTGAGTCCACCCCATGGCATACATAATGGTCCCGGCCTTTTTGGGATCTCCTGTCTTTGAAAATTCCTTATAAACCTTAAGGAGGCCCTCTTTAGGGGTTCCTGTAATAGCAGAAACAGTATCTAAGTCATACCTGGAATAATGTTTTTTTAGTAGTTGAAGTACACACCTTGGATGTTTCATGTTTGGGTCTTTTTTTATCTTCCCCTGATGGTCTTTTTCAAATGCCCAATAGCTCTTATCATAAGAATGGGTCTTTGGATTATATCCTGCAAATACCCCACCTAATTCTTCAGGGAGTTTAAATTTATCATTTAAAATAAAAGGCCCATTGGTATATAACCTTACGTAATCTCTGTGGTAGAGTTCATTATCCAGGATATACTTTATCATGCCACCAAGAAAGGCAATATCTGAACCTGATCGCAGAGGAACATATATATCTGCTTGGGAAGATGTCCTGGTATATCTAGGATCAACATGGATAACCTTTGCCTTTCTATTTTCCCTTGCCTTGGATATCCATCTAAAGGAAATGGGATGATTTTCCGCTGCATTACTCCCCATAATAAGGATTACATCAGAATTCTTCAAATCTATCCAGTGGTTTGTCATTGCCCCACGACCAAACGACTCTGCCAGAGCCGCCACAGTTGCAGAATGTCAGATACGGGCCTGGTGTTCAATATAGATTAGCCCAAGAGACCTCCACCACTTCTGTAAAATAAAGCATTCTTCATTATCCAGGGCAGCACTTCCCACTGCCCCAATCCCCTGAGTCCTGTTCACTATTTGACCTTTTTTGTTTTTCTGCTCAAAGGTCTTGTCCCTGGTCTGTTTTATCTTTTTTGCTATCCTGTCTAAAGCCCAGTCCCACTCTACCTCCTTCCACTCAGAAGAAAACGGGGCCCTGTACTTGGGTTTAAGCTCTCTGTAAGGACTATTTACCAGTTGCATAAGGGCAGAACCCTTAGGACAGGCACGCCCCTGATTTATGGGATGCTCAGGATCTCCTTCCACATGGATCACCTTACCATCCTTTGAAAAGACTTTAAACCCACAACCCACTGCACAATAAGGACAAATAGTGGTGGTTACTTTACAGCCCTTGAGTTTATTTCTAAACTCCATTGCCTGTGCATTATCTGAAACAGAGACCGCTGCACCACCTGCAGCAGCCAGTCCAGAAAACTTTAAAAAATCTCTCCTGGAAATACCCATAGGCCTTTCCTCCTGGTTTAACATGTTAAGAAAGACAACAACCAGATGACTCCTAATTATAAAATACACCTATTAGGCTAAGTTTATAAAGAAAATACCCAAAAGATAGGAGGGTATGGGACGGAAATAGGGTGGAATGGGGAATTGATGATATAAACGAAAAATTAGTTAACGGCTAAATGCCCTCCCTATCTTAAGGGAGTCTAACATCACTTATCATAATAAGAATTTATGCCTTTACAATTATTCCTGTATTAACAATATGTCAAGGGAGTTAAAATTTTTTGTGCAAAAGATGTTAAATAAAAATAACAAGAACATACAATCACGGATCCTTATGATCAAAAATTATAATTATCCCTATTTGTTCTACTTTATGCAGAGATCTTATAACGTTAACTAAAGGTGGCCTTGTAAAATTTTAAAATATACTTTTTAAGCGTTGACTAATTTAGTTTGTGTCCTTTTTCCTTTGATGAATAATAATCAGGATAACTGAAGTCAGGATAAGGGCACCACCAAGGTATCCAATTTTGCTCAATACCTCGTCCCAAAACAAAAAGGCCAATATTGAAGCAACTACTGGCTCTAATGTTGCCACTACAGATGCTTTGGATGCCTCAAGGTACTTAAGTCCTCTATAATATGCCATATAAGCCAGATAAGTAGTTACAAAACCCAAAAAGATCAGAGGAAGGAGCGCTGAGATGGGAGGAATGGACTTGGGAATCATGAATATTAGCGGTAGACTTCCCAGAGGGAGGATGTATGTAAAAATGGTTATGGATGAGTAATTTTTAAGTGTTTTTTTGCCAAAGATATAATATAGGGCATAGGTTAGGCCCGAGATAAGTCCCCACAAGATTCCCATGGGAGTTATTTTTGGTTGTGTGAGTGTTGTGCTTGAGGAAAAAGAAATTAGACATACCCCAAAAATAGTGAGAAATAGGGCTATTAGTGTTATAGGGGTTATTTTCTCACCTAAAAATATCCTTGAGAGGAGAGTCACCCATGCAGGGGCAGTGTATAGGAGTACAGAGGCCAGGGCTGCACCAATTTCAGCAACCGCCATTTGATAGGAAACGTAAAAGAGGGAAACACATAAGACACTAAAGACTACAAAAGTTGGTAGATCTCTTAAATTAATGCGAAGTACCCCTGTCAAGGATGAGTGTATAAAAAAGAATGTCCATCCAAACATGGCCCTGTAAAATGCAACTTGTAGTGGACTCACTCCCTTTTGAAATGCCAGTTTTGCAACAGGTCCAATACTTCCCCAACAGGTAGCTGCTATAATTATAAATATGTAACCAGTGATTTCTTTAGATAATTTAAACATATTTAGTCCCAATATGTAGGTTATGTAAAGATTAAGTTTACCTTATTTGGAAAAATAAGTTCACTGGAGTGATTTAACCAAAAAATTACATCTAGTCTATTTTTTCCCCAAGTTTATTATTTTTACAAACTTGGGTTAAGGATTTGAACCTGTTGTTTAACTTGACAAGGTTTGTACCAATTTATTATCCGCATATAGTAGGCAGTAACACAATTTAATTATTATAAAAGGAGCATACAATGTTAAAGGAAGAAGTAGAAAAGGTACTATCAGAAATTAGGCCACAGCTACAGGCAGATGGTGGAAATGTGGAATTAGTTGAAGTAACAGATGATAATGTTGTGAAGGTTAAATTACAGGGCGCTTGTGCAGGATGCCCTATGGCCCAGATGACCCTTAAAAATGGAATTGAACGGATCCTTAAGATGAAGATTCCAGGAATAAAATACGTTGAGTCTGTTTAAGTTAAGCTTACTAACTAAAGCTTAGTAGGCGGGATTCCCGCCCTTATTTTTTTATGAAGGGGGACTTTTATGTCAAAAGTAGTGACCAGATTTCCACCTAGCCCAACAGGGCATCTTCATATAGGTGGGGCAAGAACAGCACTTTTTAACTGGTTGCTGGCAAAGAGTAGTGGTGGAAAGTTTATTTTAAGGATAGAAGATACTGACCTTGAGAGATCATCACAAGAGATGACTAAAGCTATTATTGAGGCCATGGAGTGGCTTGGTCTTACATGGGATGAAGGACCTTATTTTCAGACAAAGAGATTTGAAATATATCAACACCATATTGACATGCTTGTGGACCAGGGAAAGGCCTATTATTGCCAGTGCACAAAGGAAGAAGTGGATGAGATGAGAAAAAGGGCAATGGAACGAGGTGAAAAGCCAAAGTATAATGGCAGGTGTCGTGAACTTGGACTTGGTCCTGGTCCTGGACGAGTAGTGAGATTTAAGACTCCTCAAGTGGGAGAGACTGTCTTTAATGATCTCCTAAAAGGCCCTATTTCTGTGGACAATAAAGAATTAGACGATTTTGTTATTCGAAGAGAAGATGGTTCTCCAACGTATAATCTTGCTGTGGTGGTAGATGATGCCACAATGGGTATTACCCATATCTTAAGGGGAGACGATCACATAAACAATACACCTAAACAGGTTTTGTTATATGATGCACTGGGCTATAATGTGCCTTATTTTATTCATGTGCCAATGATACTTGGACCTGATAAGAAAAAATTGAGTAAAAGGCACGGTGCAAAATCAGTCCTTGAATATAGGGAACTTGGATACCTCCCAGAAGCTGTACTAAATTACCTTGTGAGGCTTGGATGGTCATATAAAGACCAAGAGATCTTTACCATTGATGAGCTTATACAGAAATTCTCCATTAAAAATTTGAGTAATTCTGCATGCGTATTTGATCCAGAAAAACTAAAATGGGTAAACAGCCAGCACATCAAGAAAAAATCACCAAAGGAACTAGCTGTGTTACTGAGGAAATATCTTGGCATGCAGGGGGTGGCCTGTGATGATTTGAATTATTTGCAAAAGATTGTCCCCTTGCTACAGCCAAGGGCTACCACAATGGTGGAAATGGCGGAAAAGGCCACTTTTTTTGTGTTAAGAGATGAAGAAATTGAATATCCCAAAGAACTACTGGATAAATTTCTTACCCCTGAAGTTAGGGCACATCTGGAAAATATTTTGGGCAGGCTTAAGGGATTAGAAAAATTTGAGCAAAAGCAACTTGAAGATTTAATGAAAAGATATCTAGAAGAAAAGAATGTAAAATTTAAACTATTAGCCCAACCAATAAGGGTTTGTATAACTGGGAAGACTGCAAGTCCTGGGCTATTTGAAACAATGGAAGTCCTTGGAAAAGAGAGGACTATAAATAGACTTTCCAGAGCTCTATCTAACCCTAGTTTATAAAAATGATAAACTAGGGTTAATGCAGAAATTTGAATTAAAGCCGTTATAATAATATGTAAGTCCAAGTTTTGACAAACTTGGGCTAAGATTTCATAAGATATCTTGATAAGATATTTAGATAAATAAAAGGGCAGGTCAATTTAGACCTGCCCTTTTAAAAATTTTAGAGCCTACACAGTAGCTTCCACACAGGCTCAAATATTTAAGCCTTTACAGGCTTCTGTACAGCTCCGCTTCTAATACACCTTGTGCATACCTTAATTCTGCGAACCTCGCCATTTGGGAGCTGAGCCCTGACCTTTTGGATATTTGGTTTAAACTTTCTCTTATTTTTATTGTGTGCATGGCTTATGTGGTTCCCAACCCTTGTCCTTTTTCCGCATATTTCGCATACTCTGGACATTTTCTACTTCCTCCATTGTTTTAGTTACTTCTATTTTTAGATAGAAAATTTCTTTTTTGTATATAAATATACCAGCCGCAAAGATCATCTGTATAACCACTATTTTTTTTAAATGCAAGTCTAAGTTTTTGGGTGGAGTGATTTATACTGCAACTTCTCCCTTTTCTCCTGTTCTAATCCGTATTACCTCTTCCACTGGAATCACAAACACCTTTCCATCTCCAATTTTACCTGTTTTTGCATGTTCACAAATTGTGGATATGACTTCATCCACCATCTCATCAGGAATCACAATCTCTATTTTGATCTTGGGCAAAAAATCTACTACATACTCTGCTCCTCTATATATCTCTGTGTGGCCCTTTTGTCTGCCAAATCCCTTAACTTCTGTTATTGTCATGCCTTTTACCCCAATTTCAGTGAGTTTTTCTTTTACATCATCTAACTTAAATGGCTTTATTATTGCTTCTATTTTTTTCATTTTTTCCTCCAATAAGAATTTGTCTAAACGTCTATTTAGTATTTAATAACTAATTTGTTTGCAAGGTTAAATTTTGTAGGCTTCTTCACCATGTTCGCTAAGATCAAGTCCCATTACCTCGTCTTCTTCAGATGACCTGATTCCTATAATTAAATCTAAAATTTTTAATATTAGAAAAGTGAGAGTACCACAATATATTATGGTAAAAAGGGCTCCCCCTACCTGAAGTAAAAATTGATGAAAGTTGCCATAAATAAGCCCCGTTGCACCATATTTGGCAAAAATTCCAAGAGAGATTGTTCCAAATATTCCACCTATTCCATGGATGCTAAATGCATCAAGGGAGTCATCAAATCCCATTTTTACTTTTAATACCACTGCTGTGTAACATATAATTCCTGCAAGTAGTCCTATTATCAGGGCAGCCCACATGGGGACAAAGCCAGAAGCAGGGGTAATGGTTGCAAGACCTGCAACTAGACCAGATATTACACCTAGAGTACTTGGCTTCCCATAATGATACCATTCAGCAATTATCCATGTTACTGCAGCAGCTGCACCGGCAATATGGGTATTAACAGCAGCAAGTACAGCAATTTTATTTGCCCCCAGGGCACTTCCTGCATTGAATCCAAACCATCCAAACCACAAAAGTCCAGCTCCGATTACAGCCAGGGGAAGGTTGTGTGGAACAAATTGGGATCCTGGGTATCCTTTACGTTTTCCAACAACAAGTGCGGCAACAAGGGCTGAAATTCCGGCGCTAATATGAACTACTATGCCCCCTGCAAAATCCAGGATACCCAATTTTGCCATCCATCCACCTTTACCCCATACCCAATGACATAATGGGTTGTACACAAGAATTGCCCAGAATAAAACAAATAAAACATATGCTGAAAATTTCATTCTCTCAACAATTGCACCAGAAATTAATGCAGGGGTTATAATGGCAAACATCATTTGAAAGAGCATAAATAGGGCATGGGGTATGGTGGTAGCATAATTTTGGCTGGGTTCAAGCCCCACTCCAGCCAGAAAGATGTGGTTTAATCCACCGATAATTCCACCTACATCCTTGCCAAAACTCATGGAATAGCCAATAAAAAACCATTCCACAGAAATAATTCCAAGACAAATAAAGCTCATTAATGTTGTATTTAGAACATTTTTGTTCCGAACAAGACCTCCATAGAACAAAGCAAGTCCTGGGGTCATTAACATAACCAATGCTGAACATATGAGTAACCAGCAAGTATTAGAGCTTAAAATCATTGAAAACACCTCCATTAAAATTTTTTTATTTTCTAAAGCATCTTTTGTGCCACTAACATAACTAGTGGATTTTAAAAAATATTTTGGAATTTGTACTATTTTATTTATTAAAAAATATACAAAAATGTATCGCTTTTTATTAATTTTTGAGCAAAATTTAAAACAGACACAAATTTAACAATTTTCTCTGTTGACTTTTCAATATTTTTTTATTTTGGTCACAAATATAGAAATAACTATTTTTGGAGGTATGACATGAAAAACATCAAAACAGCACTTACAACGGCTACAGGAATTTTGTTGTTTTTTTGTTTATGGCTTTTTTTATGCCCCAATGCGTATTCCCAAAAACGCCAAACTGCTAAAGAGGCTTATGAAGTTGCAAAAAAATCCGCTAAAGATTGGTCAGGAAGTGCAACCCTGTGCATACTGACCAATTCCTGGGGTTCATATGGGGACGACGGGCTCTCAAACAGATGGCAAGTTATTTTTCGTGCCAGCGATAAGAAAAAGGTATTAGAGGTTGAGGTATGTAATGGAAAGGTAGATGGAGTTAGTGAAGAAAATAACCAATATTATAATTGCTTAAGTGTTGAAAGTTGGATGGATTCTCCAACAGTTTTAGAATACATAAAAAAATATTGTAACTGCCCCATAAAATATTATTGGGCGTGTTTAGAAAAAGATCATTGGCGAGTAAAGGTCAAGTGTAAGTCAAAAAGGGGAGCTCCCTTATGGATGAATATTAATGCAAAAGACGGGACTCTTATAAAGAGCTGGCGTGGTTATTAATTTTATGTTTTTTTGGGAGTCCCCAAAGGGATTTGAATCTCTGTTGCCACTGTAAGAGCCTATGTACTGGACCTGGCTAGACAATGGAGACGATTGACTGGGGGACAAGGATTCGAACTTTGAGTACCAGGGCCAGAGCCTAGGGTTAAGTCTCAAATTTTCTGTAAAATTTGAAGGAATTTTAACGTCATAAAGGGTGTGTTAAGGCCTGAGTGACAGCATATATAAGAAAAGGAGGAAGGTAAAAATGGATTCCATTAAAAAGGCCCTTGAAGAATTTTTAAACAGCAAGGAGTTTCATAGCCTAGAAGAGGCCAATCAGGCCTTACGGGAGTTTTATGAAGTATCCAATCAGCAGCCACTCAATGATTTTTGCGGACTGAGTCCTGATGATATGTCTAATATTCTATACAGGCCATTTCACTGTCCAGATGTTGTGAGCTTTAATTTTGAAGCAACTCCACCTGTTTCTGCTCCATTGATTTACCTGTTGTTGCTGGTATTGGAAGGATTGAAGACTCCAGTTAAGTGTACTGTCACTGGAAACCTCCCCAGGAAGCTGTGCCAGGAGATATATGATGAATTTTCTAAAAGGCCAGATGTGGAAGAGTTCTATTATAATTCCTTGCCCTTAAGATCAGAAAAAGATTTCTGGATACTGCACATCGCCCGGGTAATAGGGGAGCTTTCAGGCTACATAAGAAAGTACAAGAAACGTTTTTCCTTAACAAAAAAGGGGCAAAAGGTATTGGAAGATGGAATGACTATAGAAGACTATATGCACATTTTAAAAACCTATACCAGAAAATTCAACTGGCCCTATACCTATGGTGGTGAACCACTAAATATCATACAGGATTCTTTTTTGTTCACAATTTATTTGCTGAAAAATTACGGAACTACCTTTAAAAAATTATCATTTTACTCGGAAAGGTTTATAACAGCATTTCCCATGGTTCTTTCAGAAGTGCCTGATCAGTCTGATTCTAAAGCTAAAGAGACGATATCACGAACTTTTTGCAACAGGGCCCTTGTCTGGTTTGCCCGAAATCTTGGCCTTGCCGAGATAAAATCCATTGGTAGATATTCTGTATTGGAAGATGAGATTAGGAGAACGCAATTTTTAGATGAATTTATACAATTTCATGTGCCTAGAAGCCACTGATGATTAAGGTTTAAAAGGATTAGGCAGGGAGAGAGAGGACAGCCAAAGAATCACAAAAGAGAAGCTGGAAACTTGGCCATATAAAGAGGGTCCAATGGAGTGTCAACTGGTTAAAAGTAACAATAGGGGATACTATCAATTTACTCATGGCAGCAGCAGCTTATAACTTCAAAAAGCTCATGGACCAGTTGGTCCTTCACTATCTGCCTATTTCTTTAGCTCCGATTATTGATTGAGTTATGGATCAAGTGATTAGTGAAAGGTAGAATGGTGAAGGTAGAAGGGCGAAGAACACCTAAAACTTTGAACTTTGAACGTTGAACGTTAGACACAGACCACGGGTAGAGTGAACTCATCAAAGATTGAGACTTCGGGGTTAATGGAATAAGCAAAAAAATTAAATTATACTTTTTAAGCGTCGACTAATTAATTTAAATTTTCATACATTTGTAAATCTAAAAAGCCAAAAAAGGAGAGGATAAGTAAAGAATGAAAAAATTACCGATGTGATTACAGTTAAAGAGGCAAGTTCAGTGTCCCCATTAAATTGAGATGCAAACACATATGTTACTACAGCAGTTGGGGCTGCTGCAAAGATTAGTCCTATATATAAATCTGTGGATCTAACATTTAACAAAAATAGGACAGTGTATGTTATAATTGGCATTAAAATCAATTTAAAGAAATTACACCAAATTGGTATAATGAGATTTTTATTGAAAGAGGGTTTTTTTAAAGAGCCACCAATTATAAAAAGTGCTAAAGGCAGTGTTATATTGGACAAATAACTTAAGCTAGTATCTATTATTTTAGGTATATGTATGTCAAAAATATTAAAGGACATACCAAATAATGATGACAGAATAATGGGATTTAGAACTACATCTTTTGTTAATTTGATTAAATTCTTATGATTCATTATATTTTTTTTGGGTAATAAAAATGACAAAATAGCCAAAAAATTTATAAGAGGTGTAAGAAATCCCAGTAAAACACTTGCGGTAAAAAGGGCATGTTCTCCATATGCACTCATGACAACAGCAAGCCCAATATATCCTGTATTCCCTCTAAATGATCCTTGAATAAACGATCCTTTGATTTCAGTGGTTAAATTTCTTGTTGAAACAAAAAAATAGCTCATTAAAAATGTAATTAAAATACCCAGATAACATCCAATTATAAGGTTTATGTTGATTATATTTTCAAGGTGTGATTTTGCTATTTTTATAAATAAAAATGCAGGCAAAAAGAAGTAAAATAGCAACCTGTTGGACGAAAGCAGGTAATTATCATCTATCAATTTAAAGGCCCTACAACCAACACCGCACAACATAAGTAAGAAAATTGGGGCGATGATTTTAATTGAGTCAATTAATGATACCATTGAATTTCTCAAATAGAACTTTTTTAAATAAATCTAAATAAATATAAGACCAGAGTCAATTGAGCTTTGTAAGCCTTGATTTATTTATTTTTTTATGTATTTTATATGAACCTATTAGGAGGATGCATAAGAATAGTTGACAGTGTGTACAAACAAATATATTCTTCGTCAAAACAAAAACCAACAGGAGGTAGGATTATGGCATTACCAGAGGTAAATGTGGATAAAACCTTGGACGCCAGGGGACTTAGCTGTCCCATGCCCATGTTAAGGACCAAAAAGACCCTAAAGGACATGAAATCAGGAGAGGTATTAGAGGTGCTTGGAACAGATCCAGGATCAAAAAATGACATTCCTTCTTTTTGTGAAAAACATGGATATGAGTTTTTGGGATATGAAGACGATCCAGGTGGGTTCACCAGGTATCTTATCAGGGTTAAGTAAATTTAATTAAAAGGTGTCAGGAAGAGGTCTTGGCACCTTGATTTTTGGAGGAATTATATGAAGAAACTTGCTGTCATAGTCAGGGAAAAAGATCAACAATATGAGGCCTTGCGCTCAAGTTTAGGTGCGCTTTTGGAAATTCCTTCTGTAAAGATGATTGTTCTGGATCATGAGATTGATATGCACGAGGCATATGAAGAAAATATGGAATTTCTGGATGAGATGGAAGGGGAGAGGTATTCCAATAACAAGGTCAATGTAGAAAAATATGGCTTTAAGTATGCAACATTGGAAGAGATTGGTGAGATGCTAAAAGAAGTAGATATTGTAATTCCTTTTTAAGAGGAGGTTTTATGAAGGTATTGCATGTATTGAAATCAGAACCAGATGAAACAACAAATAAATTAATGGATATTATATCTGGAAATGATAAAGATATTTTTGTTTTGTATGAGGAAAATGTGGATTGGGATAAATTTATAGATGAAGTATTTTCCCATGAAAAAGTAATTTGTTGGTGGTAAAAAATAATTAATGAGGGGCTTTAATTATGGCAAAGCTTGGAATAATGGTAAGGGATAATAAATATCTCGACTATGTAATCAATGCTGCTAAGGCAGCAAATAAAAAGAATATTGAAGTGGAAATATTTTTTACAGGCAGGGGGGTTCTCTTAACTCAGGAAGATAGATTTAAAGAGCTCGTTGATGTTGCCAAACTATTTGTATGTGATGTGAGCTTTAGGGCAAATGGCCTAGAAGGAAAAGAAGTTCCAGGAGTTGGATTCAAACAATTTGTCACCCAGGCAAGAAATGCTGAAATGATAGAGGAATGTGATAGGTACCTGGTATTTTAAATAAAAGCTATATGTTATATGGAAATTAATAGATATATTACTTATTTAAAAAAACAAGAAAGTCTATTTTTTGAAAATCCTGCTTTTAAAGATCAACAGGACTATTTGAAAAATTTTGATATAACCTGGCAGGATATAATTTTAGCAAAAAAGAGACTGGATAGATTTAGACCATATCTTAAAAAAAGATTTCCTGAAACCAACGATGGTATTATTGAATCCTCCATAAAAGAAGTTCCTGAATTTAAAAGATCCCTGGAAAAAAAATATGGAATAAAGATAAAGGGCAGGGTATTTGTTAAAATGGACAATACCCTGCCCATTGCTGGGTCCATAAAGGCTCGTGGTGGAATTTATGAAGTTTTAAAAATAGCTGAGACTATTTTGATAGACCAGGGTCATTTAACCCATGAAGACGATTATTCAAGGTTACTTGAGGATAGGTTCAGAGAAATTCTTTCAAGATACTCCATTGTGGTAGGTTCCACTGGAAATCTTGGTCTCAGTGTTGGCATAATGGCAGCAGCACTTGGATTCAATGCCGAAGTCCACATGTCCCATGATGCTAAAGAATGGAAAAAGGAACTTTTAAGAAAATGGGGAGCAAAGGTTGTAGAACATCCAGGTGACTACTCTTATGCTGTTAAAATGGGGAGACAGAGATGCAAGAATGATGAATTCGCCTATTTTATAGATGATGAAAACTCCCTAGATCTTTTTCTGGGTTATGCAGTATCATCAATTACCCTAAAGGCACAATTAGAAGAGTTGGGTGTTAATCCATCACCTGATGATCCCATTTGTGTATATTTGCCCTGTGGGGTGGGTGGAGCACCAGGTGGTATTTCCTTTGGAGTTGCCCATGTATTTGGTCATTCAGCAAGGTGCTATATAGCAGAACCTGTGGGTGCCCCCTGTGTTATGGGGGCAATAATTACAGGAAAAGACAATTTAAATATTAGTGAGCTTGGAATAGATTTAAAGACCCAGGCAGATGGTCTTGCTGTCCCATCCCCATCAAAGTTGGCTCTTCCAATTATAAAAAATATCGTAGCTGGAGGTTTTACCTTATATGATGATGAGATGTTTTGGGCAGTTAGTAAACTGTATGAAAAGGAGAATATAAAAATTGAACCATCTGCTGCAGCTGGAATTAAGGGCGTCTACTTTGTGGAAAAATATATCGGGAAATCTAATCACCTCATATGGCTAACTGGTGGTAAACTTATTCCCCAGGAAGAATTTCAGAAAATGATTCTTAAAGGTATGGAGGCTTAAAAATTAAACAGATTTTTTGTCTTTTGACAGATTTTGGCTATGAAGATTCATATGTAGGGCAGGTGAAGTGCGTACTTTTATCGAGAAATCCAGATGCACAGATAATAGACATATCTCACAATATCATACCCCATAACGTATTACATGGAAGTTTTTTTCTACAGACATCCTGGAAATATATTCCTGAAAATTCAATTACATTAGTTGTAGTTGATCCAGGTGTAGGAAGTAGCAGAGATATTTTGATACTAAAAAAGGACAAAAGAATTGTTTTAGCCCCAGATAATGGTGTATTATCTTTAGTAATAGAGAAGTTCATCTCTTCTAATGATTTTTTTGCGCTGGATATTGGTCGATTTATAGATGAGATTGGTATATCTTGCATTTCCAGTACATTTCATGGCAGAGATATATTTGCACCACTGGCACTCTATATAGCAGGTGGAAAAGCTATACCAAGGATAGCAAACAGAATAAATGAAAAAGACATAAAAAAACTGAATATTCCTGTTTTTGATGTAAAAGAGAATAGTTTTGCAACAATACTTCACATTGATAGATTTGGAAATTGTATTTTAAATGTGGAACAATCTTTAAAGGATAAATTAATTCCATATAATATTTTTATAGGAACAGAAGATATAAGGGTTCATTTAGTAGATTCATATGAAAAAATACCTCATGGGGATATAGGAATTTTAGATGGATCTCAAGGGTACTTAGAACTTGCCATGAACCAGGAGAATCTGGCAGAAAAATTGGGACTTAAGGTAGGGGATAAAATTTTTCTTAAATTGGTTAAGGGTAGGAGATGAATGATATAAGGAATTTTTTTGAAACAAGGGATAAATTTGCCCGATATGTAGGGATTGAAATAGTTGATGTGTCAAAGGGAAGGGCAAAGGTAAGGCTTAAAATAAGAGATGAGCACTTAAATGGAGTAAATATTGTGCATGGAGCAGTGTTGTTTGCATTAGCAGACTATGCCTTTGCCATAGCCTCAAATTCCCATGGAAGGGTAGCTGTTGCAATAAATGCAACTATTTCATTTGTAAAGGCTGTATCAACGGGAACCATATTTGCCGAGGCTGTGGAACTGACTAAAAATTCAAAATTAGCAACCTATAAGGTTGATGTATTCCATGAATCAGGTGAGTTGCTCTCTGTTTTTCAGGGAACAGTCTATAGAAAAAGACAGTTTTTGAAAGATTTTGTTCAGGCAAAAGGGGAAAAACATGAGACAGATAATTGATAATATATTTAATATACAGATTCCAATGCCTAAAAATCCTTTAAAATACCTAAATTCATACTTTATTAAGGGAGATAATTACAATTTAATTGTAGATACAGGCCTAAATCATCCAGGGGCTGAAAGAATATTGTTTTCAGCAATTGATGAGTTAAATTTTTCTCCACAAAATACAAAATTGATTATAACACATATGCATTCTGACCATTGTGGACTGGGCGTTAAGTTAAATCAAAATGGATTTAAAGTATATGTAAATCCTTTAGATGGAGAGATTATAAACAATCCCGTGGATTGGGATAAAATGATAGACTTTGCAAAAAAATTGGGTATGCCTATACACAGACTTGAGCAGGCCAAGAGGGAACATCCTGGGTATAGATTTAGGCCCATTGGAAAAATTAACTACCTTGCCATGTTAGACAAAATGGTGTTTGACCTTGGAAATTTTAGATTTAGGGCCATACACACCCCAGGTCATACCCAGGGGCATATATGTTTATATGAGGAAGAGAGAAAGATATTTATATCAGGGGATCATATTTTGTATAGCATAACTCCTAATATATCCCAATGGAAAGATAAGTATTACCCTTTGCAGGACTATTTAAAGAGTCTTGAAAAAGTAAGGGGCCTGGATGTAGATATGGTTTTACCAGGTCACAGAGAGATATTTTATGATCTAAAAGGGAGAATAGACGAGCTTGTATCCCATCATAATAGGAGGCTTAAAGAAGTCTTGGGAATTGTATTTGATCATCCTGGAATAAGTTCATATGATGTTGCATCTTTTATGAACTGGGATATGGATTACAAATCATGGGACGAGTTTCCCATGGGACAGAGGTGGTTTGCAACAGGTGAGGCCCAGGCCCATTTAAATTATCTCTGTGAGCAGGGGAAGATAATTTGTAAGACTAACCATATATTAAAATATTACCCAGCATAGATAGATGTATTTTGGCAATGATTTTCCATTAACCCTACAACCATATAAGGATAGAACTTCATATGTATAAATACATCTTTGGTCCAGTGCCATCCAGGAGACTTGGAATGTCGCTGGGAGTAGATCTTGTCCCAAAGAAGGTATGTTCTTTAAATTGTGTATATTGTGAGGTTGGGAGAACTACAAATTTAACCTTAATGAGAGATGAATATGTACCTTTTGATGAGGTTAAGGAAGAACTGGTACATTATTTTAAAAACAATCCTGATCCCGACTATGTAACTTTTTCAGGTTCTGGAGAACCTACTTTAAATAGCAGGATTGGTGATGTAATAGAATTTATAAAAGATATAAGACCAGATTTGCCAGTTGCTGTACTAACAAATGGAACACTTTTTTATGATAAAGGTGTTAGGAATTCATTGTTAAAGGCAGATTTAGTACTTCCCTCACTGGATGCTGCAAGTGAAGAAATTTTTAAAAAAATGAATAGGCCACATAGGGATCTAAATGTTCAGATGCATATAGAAGGACTTATTTTATTCAGACAGGAGTTTTTAAATTCAATATGGTTAGAGGTGTTTATTCTTCCTGGATATAATGATAATACAGAAGAATTAACCCGTTTAAAGGAAATAATAAAAAAAATTAATCCAGATGAAGTTCAGATAAATACACTAGATCGACCTGGTACAGTGGAGGGTCTAAGGGGTGCTGATTATAATGAACTTAAAAATATTTTGAACATTTTTAATATGGAGAATGTAAGGATAATATCTTCCATATTAGAAGCACAAAACAGAGTGTCATACAGAAAGGATATTGAATCCACTATTTTTGAGACAATTAAAAGAAGGCCATGTACAGTGGAAGATTTAATTAAGATATTAAATATACCTGAAAATGAGTTAAAGAAGTATCTGGCAATTTTATTGAATGCCAATAAAGTTGAAACAGTTATACAACATAGGGGAGTATTTTATAAAACAAAGGAACAAGTTTCTTACCCCAAGTTTATCAAAACTTGGGGTAATTGGTCAAAAAATATAAAATTTTCTTGACAGGGATTTGATAGTTGTATAGCGATATAGCGATGAAATTGTTGCTTTATAGGGTATATGATTAACCAAGGGACAGATAAATGGGTAGAAAAAGATTATTTTCTTTTATTTTTTTTATTGGTTTTCTTTTAAGTTTTAGTAATTTTTTATATGCAAGAACAAAGAGATTTATTCTTATTAAAAATTTACAGGGTTGTGTAGAAACTGCTTTAAAGTACAGCCCTATGCTAAATGAAAAAGCCTATGATATTAAGGCCAAGGAAAAGGCTATCTCCATTGCAAAATCAGACTTTTTCCCACACATTGATTTAAAAGGATCTTATGTGAGATCGGAGTATCCCAATAGAGTTATATTTGCCCATGAAAATAACCAGCCAGGGATATTTAATAAGGATTTATTTCAAGGATCAGTGGAACTAACACTCCCTATATTTTTAGGAGGAAAGAGGGTTTATAACTACAAAGCTGCAAGGCTTTTAAAGGACATTTCAGTTAATATACATTTTTTTACCAAACAAGAGCTCATTTATAACATAGTTTCTACATATTTAAAGATAATTGAGACAAAAAAGGCCATATTGGCAGTGGATAAGAATATTGAATTATTAAATAAACAACTAGAGGATATAGACCTGAAATTAAAGGTGGGAAAGGTTGCTCCAGTGGATCGTTTAAAGGTATTGGTTCCCATTGCCAGTTTAAAGGCCAGGAAAAAGACCTTGGAACAAGATACTATAGTCTTAAAACAGATTTTAAAAAGATTAATTGGCGTAGGGGATGATGCTAAAATACATATAGATGAGAATGAAAAGATTGACTTTAAATTAAAATACAATTTAACAGATATTGATAGATTATTTTCACTTGCAAAACAAAATAGACCAGAATACAAGGTGGCAAAGGAAAAAGTTGATGTTGCCAAACTAAATCTAAAAAAACAAAAGGCCACCAGACTTCCAGCTATTACTCTATCATCAAGTTATAACTTGAGATCAGGTTCCCCATATAGTCAAGATGGGCCCCCTGGTGCAATTGATCATGAAGACTACTATCAGGCATCATTAAATATAAATATCCCCTTGTTTTATGGGGGAGCAATTGTAAACAATATCTCAAAGTCTCAAATGGAACTCTTTGCTGCGAGGCAAAGTTTAAGGGATTTAGAGCTCCAGTTAAAAAGAGATATAACCCAGGCAATATCAGAGATTATCTCAGCTAAATATAGCCTGGAGGCTGCTTATAATAATAAAAGGCTGGCCATTGAGGTGCTCAGGATTGAAAAACTAAAATACAAAAATGGTAAAAACACAATAAATGATGTGCTAGATGCACATGCAAATTTACTCACGTCAGAACTAGATTATGTAACATATTCGTTTAAATATGATATTTCTAAATTAAATCTATATAAGGCAATTGGTTATGATCTTAACAAAGCTTTGGAAAATAAATGAGGTATGATCTATGGATAGAAAAAATAAGAGATTAGTGTTAATTGCCAGTATAGTAATTTTAGTCATTATAATGATGTTATTTGTAATAAAGGCAAAGAAGCGCCTTGCTTTAGCCCCAGTTTTTAAGATTCGTCCAGTTCCAGTTAATGTGGCAAGGATTACAAAAAAGGATTTAAGCTTTAAGATACATTATTTGGCAAGATTGGAATCAGATTTATCGTCAGACATTAGCCCAAGGATAACTGCTCAAATAATAGAGATGTATAAAGATGAAGGGGACGTTGTAAAAAAAGGAGATCTTCTCTGTAAGTTGTATGATGAAGATATATTAAATAACATAAAAGAGATAGATGCAAAAATTGAAGAGCTAAAGGCAAAGATCAGTGGAGCAAAGGCTGATATTTTATCTGCTGAAAGTGAATATCAATATTTATCTAATGAATATAAAAGGATTAAAGAGTTATACAAAGGAAAGGCTGCAAGTAAATCTTCCTTAGATGAAATAGAAGCAAGATATAACATATCAAAGCAAAAGGTATCGGCCTTGAAAGAAAATTATAAGTCTCTTAAAAGTGCTTTAAATGGAGCCTATGCAATATTAAATCAGGCCAAGGTAAAATTATCTTATACAGAGTTACGGGCACCTTATGATGGTGTCATCTCAGAGCGTCTTTTAGATGTTGGAGATATGGCAATTATATCTAAACCAATTTTTCGTATGTATTCACCAGACAAAGCAAAGCTGGTATTTTCTATGGTTCAGGAAGATGTAGCCCATGTTAAACCAGGTGTTACAGTAAAAATAAACTGGCCCAAGGAATACAGAAATATAAATCTTCCTCAACTTGCCAGAATAACAAAAGTCTATCCTTCCATGACATCCGGTAAGACCACTCTTGTTGAAGCTTATTTAGGAAGATTGCCCAAAATAGTTAAAATAGGAAGTTTTATTCCTGTTGATGTATTTGTAAAAAAAGAGATGGGACTTTGCATACCATCTTCTGGAATTGTTCCAATAAAAGGAAATTTAAAGGGTGTATATTTAGTAAAAAACAACAAGCTAGAACTTGTTCAAGTACAGGTTAAATTGAGCACACCTGAATATAGCATTATTGAGGGTAAAATAAAAGAAGGTGATATGGTGGTTGTTGGAGATTATTTAAAATGGACCAAACTATCCCCTGGAATGGAGGTTAGGGTAGTTCTATGAAACCACATGAGTTTGCAATAAAACATCCTTGGGCAGTACTTGTTATATCTTTACTTATTTCCATTATGGGTATTAGGGCATTTTTTACAATGCCCACTGAGTATTTTCCAGATACCCACAGGCCTCAGGTGGCTGTTATTACAGTGGAACCTGGTGCATCTTCTGAAGATATAAGCCATAGGATAACCCAGGTGCTTGAAAAGGAACTCTACTCCATAGACAAGGTCAGGAAAATAACTTCATCCTCTAGGGATGAGGTATCAGCAATTAGTGTAGAGTTTGAATATACCAAACCAATTGCACAGGCTGTTGTGGATGTTACCAACGCCATATCAAGGGTAAGAGCAGATCTTCCAGGAGATATACTAGAGCCAAGGATATATAAAATTACAGATGCAACAAGACCTGTTTTGACTCTGGCACTTAGCCCCAAAAAAGGTAGTAACTTAAGTTTAACCCACATACGACTGTTAGCTGAAAACCAGATAAAGGACTACCTTTTAAATATAGACGGAGTATCTGATATAGATGTATTTGGTGCACATAAACCAGAAATTGCAGTAATCCTAAATAAAGATAAATTGGATGGGTATAAATTGACCTATTTAGATGTACTTGCTGCAATAAAAAAGCAAAATATTGCAACCCCATCTGGACCAATTTATACAAAGGATAGTGAGATTTTAATAAAAACAGAGGGGGAATTTAGTAACTTAGATGATCTTAAAAATCTGACAGTAGCAAAGGAAGATAATGCATACATCCTCTTAAAGGACGTGGCAGATGTTAGATTTTCTTACAAGGATCCCTCCAGTTTATATCATGGGAATTTCCATCCTGCCATAGCAATAAATATTTTAAGGCCTGATGGTGGGAGTGTTATTAATGCAATAAAAAACGTAAAAGCACATCTTCCTCAAATGGAGAAAATGTGGCCTCAAATAAAATTTGAGATAACAGATGATCAAGAGCCACTTATAGATAGAAATACCTCGGGTATGAGGTCATCCTTATACATGGCCATAGTACTTACTGTGATTATTATATTCTTGTTTTTAGCTGATGTTCGTGCATCTGCCATCTCCTTAATTAGTATCCCTCTTTCCTTTTTATTTGGCGTAACACTTTTAAGCCTTACTAAATATACCATAAACATTGTGACTTTATCAGGTCTTATTATTGCAACTGGTATGGTTGTGGATGCAACGGTAGTTGTGATTGAGAATATAAATAGATACAAAAGGGATTATAAAGGTGATCCTCCTACATTAGTTAGGGATGCTGTATCTGAGATATTGCTCTCCATTGTGGCTGGAATGCTAACCACAGTTGTGATGATTGTCCCCATTATGTTTGCTGGTGGATATGTGGAAAAGGTACTGAGGCAATTTACCTTAGTGCTTGCCCTATCTCTAGTTGGTTCATTGCTTGCAGCAGTATTTGTTGTACCACCTCTGGCCTTAAAATTTGGGTCTTCTGAAGGTAACAAAAAAAATGTATTAGAAAGGTCTGTTTTGTGGTTTGGAAAACTCATTGATAAAATAGCAGATGGTTATGTAGCACTTTTAAAGGTATGTCTCAGACACAGGTTTGTTACCATGATTTTGGTGGTGATATTTTTTGTTATAAGTGTGAAAATTACAATCCCTATAATTGGGAGAGAACTTATGCCGCCAATGGATACAGGTATTATGAAGATATTTTTTGAGATATCTCCAAGTGCAAAGATATCTGAGATGGAAAAGGTACTAACGGAAGTGGAGAATGTAATAAAAAAACAAAAAGGGGTTATGTCAGTATCCTCTGTTGTTGGGTCTGAACCAGGTGAGATATCCTTTGGAGCAGGTGGCCAGACAAAACAACAGGCACAAATCACAATAAATTTAGTTACCAGAGACAAAAGGGATAAAACCATATGGGAAATTGAGGATAAAATAAGAAAGGAGTTAGATACTATCCCTGGCATTAAGACCTACCAGGTGTATGAGTTTGGTGCTACACCAATGGCCACATCCAGGGCACCCATTGATTTTGTTATATATGGAGATTCTCCCAAAAGGCTTTCAGAATTGGCTGATATTATAAAAAAACGTATGCACGGAGTCAAAGGGCTCTATGACTTTCACAGGAGCTGGTGGCTGGATAAGCCAGAATTTAGGGTTATTGTAAAACAGAGGATTGCAAGATATTATGGGGTGAGTCCTGAAGATGTTGCTGAGCAGCTTAATCTTCAAATTGGTGGTGTTGTGCCATCTAAGTTTAGACTCAAAGACTTTCTAGATGTGCCAATTCGTATATCCTTAGAAGACTCATCCATTAAAAATAAGGAGGACCTGTTAAATTTGACTATTTTTACCCCTAGAGGAAAAGTCCCCTTAAGGACACTGGCTGATGTAGAGTTTCATAATGTCCAGACAGTTATCACGAGGGAAGATCTAAAAAATACTATTGATCTAACTGGCTACAATAGAATCTATAGACTCACCCAGGTAATGGAACAGATGAAACAGAGGTTAAAGGGGCTACATTTTCCAGAAGGCTATGGAATAAAAATATCTGGAACAGTTGCTGATATGAAGGATTCAATGCCCCGTGTAATGAAGGCAGTAGTTTTAGGATTTGCTTTACTTATTGTGCTTTTGGCAGGTACCTTTGAGTCTTTTTCTCTTCCCTTACCAATACTCATTGCAATTCCCCTGGCAGTAATGGGGTCTCTTTGGGGGCTTTTGATTTACAATAAACCCATGTGTATGCCTGCGATGATGGGAATGTTGCTCCTTGCTGGGATTGTCATAAATAACTCAATATTTTTGATAGATTTTATAAAACAGGCCAGAAATAAAGGTATGGAGAGAAACGAGGCACTTATAAATTCAGTAAGACTTAGACTAAGGCCAGTTTTAATGACCACTATTTCTACCTTTGTTGGTATGTTGCCAATAATATATGAAACAGCTGTTGGTTTAGAAAGGATGTCCCCCTTGGGAACTGCTGCAGGCTTTGGACTCCTTGTAGGAACTGTAATGACAATGGTCATCACCCCAGTGACATACTCTCTTTTAGATGATTTGGGTCAGTTTTTCAGAAAATAGGCCATTGTTTTTCATGCCATACACAGCAGCTCCCCAGAGTCCACTATCTTGATCTGTGATAAGATATACAGGGATATCTTTTAATATGTGTGACATGGTTTCAGAATTTATAAACTCCTCAGCAAAGACAGGATTCATTACTATTTCAGGATTTCGTGCAGCAATTCCCCCAGCAATATAAAGACCTCTCAAGCATAAGATATTCATAGCAAAATCCCTGCAAACCCTTCCGTAAAAACGGGCCATCCACCTAAGTGTCTCAGGGTATTCACTTAATCTTTTGGTAATTTCTTCAGGGGTTAATTTCTCTCCAGTCAAAAAGGAATGTATAAGCTTTAGCCCCCTTCCAGATACAACTATATTTTCTGTTATTTGTTTTAGATTTGTTTTTTTCCTACAAAACTCAAAAAATTCAAATTCTATTTTGTTCAAAAAAGGGAAATAACTATGTCCCCCTTCTGACGGAAACACCACAAAATCATCTTCTACAGGGAAAACCAATGCCTTGCCAAGTGCTGTACCAGCACCAATAACCCCAATGGGATATGAATGTGAGGGTGTACCATAAATCACCTGGATTGCCTTTTTGCCAATAGGACTAATTGTGGCATACCCCTGGGCCAGAAAATCATTTATGAGATACGCCTTTTTTAAAAGACCTTTTTTTATCACCTTTGATAGGTCCACATCCCATGGTATATAGGGTGGAAAGGAATACATGTTATCTTTAACTGGTCCTGCCACAGCAATTATGGCTATATCTGCTTTTTCTATTTTTTTTTTAAAACCTGAGTCCTTGAGCTTTTCAATTAGATGTTCAAAGGAACTAGCTTCTTTTGTCTTTAACCAGATTTTGTCTTTCATCACAAGGCCCTGGTTGTCTATATATTCAAATAGGGCAAATCTGCTATTGGTGCCTCCTATGTCTGCTGCTAGGATGTATTTATTCATTTATTTTGATTTAATACTATTACTATTATTTTGTTAAAAAATAGATAGTTAGCTTTATCTAAGCCCTTTGGATCTAAAAAATGGTGCATATTTTTGGTCTGTGCCCAGGATATGATTCTTTAACCATTTTTTTAGAAATTCCATAAGCTCCAGGGTTACCACTTCCTTACCAGCTTGAAAATCTTTGTAAATATCCAACACCTTTTCTGCAAACTTATCATGTTCCCTTTTGTGGGCAAGATAACCTGGATATTTAAACTCCTCCATATATTTTTCTTCTGTTCCAAAGTGTACATCTACATATGAGGCAAGATCCTGCATAATTTTATCTAACACTTTTTTGCCCTGTCCTGTTTTTATTGCAGAGTAGAGTTCATTTATCATATTAACAAGTTTTTTATGCTGATCATCTATTTCTCTTACTCCAACTGAGAATGAATCTTCCCATTTCATATAAACATTATCAGAACCGCCATCCCGTTTTGACAAAAAATTAATTTGTGCAACAGCCCTATCATTTCCTAAAACCTTAACTGAGATATCAGCTTCCTCACCCATAAGTTTTGCCATGCCATTTAAAATTCCCTCAAAATATGGGAAAAGTCCCCTTTTTGAAATATATGTCATCTCCAGAATATCCCCTTTGTCATTGTACTCAAATCTTGGAGGGGTAATACCTGGGAGCTGCTTAGTTAATTCTTCATGCACCTCATTCATATTCAACAAGAATTCCTTATAGGTATTAAACCTAAAGTATCTACCATAGACCTTTTTGTATACAAATGGTGTGTAAAAACCAAGTCCATATAAAATTTCTTCAGGGGGCTTAGAGGTGTGCCTAGATGCTATGTTTGCCATTTCCTTTATAACTGAATCTGGATAGCTCTCTGTAGCCAAAAATACAGGATTTCCCAATTCTTGTTGTAGTTGTTTATAAATATCATCCCCAAATTCTTCTCTTATATAATCCTGCATGAGCTTAGGCAAAATTCCCTTCATCATCCCTGTACTGGACTCACCAATATCTTTTTGGGGCCTTTTTTTAGCCATAAGTTGTTTAAAAACCTTTGTTAGCTCAATTGACTGGGTGGCCAATTCATTAATATAGTTTGAAGTTTCATCTATTTCATCGGCTATTTCCTGGGCTAGACTGTGGACCTCTGATACTGCCCTGTTTATTTCCTCTGATGTTGCTGACTGTTCTTCTGAAGCAGTTGCTATTGACTGGATTTGAAAATTGGTATCATCCACAAAACGCACAATCTCATTTAATGCGTTTCCAGATTCATTTACCAAATGAGTTGTTTCTTCAACTGAAATTTCTGTATCCTCCATATTTTTTACACTGAGTTCCATTACCTCCTGAATGGCAGCTATTTTGTCCCCAACTATCTTTGTGGAATTCATTGTCTTTTCAGCAAGCTTTCTAACCTCATCTGCAACCACTGCAAATCCGCGGCCAGCCTCTCCTGCCCTTGCAGCTTCAATGGCTGCATTTAAGGCCAGCAAATTGGTTTGATCTGCAATCTCACTAATAACCCCCATAACTTCTCCAATAGACATGACCTCGTCATTTAATTTTCTTATTATTTCCCTTAATTCCTGGCTTTTTTCTTTGACTACATCCATAGCGGAAATGGACTGACTAACTATATTGGCGCCATTTTCAGCTACCTTTTTTGCCTCACTTGAGTTTTCAGATGCCATAGCTGCCTGTTTGGCAATTTCCAGTACTGTTGAATTCATCTCTTCCATGGCAGTTGCAGTTTCAGCCATCCTCTCTGTCTGAGTCTTTGTCTTATCTTTAATTTCAATGGCCATGGAATTTATGGTTTCAGAACTTAAATTGATTTTCTCTGATATTTCAAATGCCATTTGTGTTACATTTTCCATATTGGTAATTATTCTGTCCTTTTCTTGTAATGCATTATTTAAAGACCCTAGTTGTTCTTTTAGCTGAAGATGATCTGTTTTAATAGTTTCAATTTCTTTATTTAATTTTTCGTTTTTCTTAAATATATCTTCTATAAATTTTAATGTTTCTTTTTTCTCTAATAACTCAATTGAGTCTATATTTATATGCTCAAATCCTCTAGTTTCTATTATCTCCCTTAAAAATCTCCATTCATTTTCTTCATTTCCTTCTTTAATAAAAAATGCAAGAATACAGGGTATGGACGAAGCTAACACTGTTCCAATAACTAGTTGTAAATCTACAATTTTCAGCAGATATAGTATTATAGTAATTAAAGATACTCCAACTCCCCATCCAATTATCAAATATTTTTTCATGATTAATCCCCCTATAATATTTTTTATCGTCATTTAACTATGTGAAGTTTAAAAATTTTTTAACATATTTGCAAGTATAAAGTCGATTTTCTGTTTTTCTATTTACTTCTTGATTGAGCATAAAATTGAAGTTGGATAATAGGATGATAAGTTCATGGTAAAATTTCTATAGAAGGAGTGAATTAAAACTAATTTGATAAGATATAAAAATTATGAATAAAGTTTAAGCCCCCCTGCTAACCCGAGTCTATCAAAATGACAAACTCGGGTTAAAGGGCCTTGATTTTATTTTATCACAGGATAACCTGCATTGATCCAGGCCTTCATTCCACCTGCCAGGCTGTGCACATGGGTAAAACCCTGACTCTGAAGAAAACTGGCTGCAATATTTCCACGATAACCTACACCGCAGGTGACAATAACCTCTGCATCCTTTGGAACATCAGGAATTTCTCTTAGTAATTTGTTCAAGGGGTAGTGTTTGGCCTCTTTTATGTGACCACTTTCCCATTCTGCTTTTGTCCTCACATCAAAGAAGTAGTCATATTTCCCATTTTTTAACTTATTAAACAATTCTTCAGCTGAAATTTGCCAGAGTTGACCAATTGGATATCCAGATTCCTGCCATGCAGCAATTCCACCATATAGATATCCTATTATGTTGTCATATCCTATCCTATGGAGTTGCCTTATCATCTCATCATATGCCTCCTCATTGTCCACCACTAAGATTAGCTGGGCAGCTGGTTCAATTACCATACCTATCCAGTTGGCACTTTGAGGAGTAAGACCAATGTTTATTGAACCTGGAATGTGCACTCCGCCAAAGGCTGCAGTATTTCTTGTATCTAAAATAGTTGCCCCTTCATCTATCAGGGATTTTACTTGCTTTGGACTTAAGTCTCTAACTATTGGACACCTATCTAAGAGGGGAGCACCTTTTTTATTTGTATTTATAATGTGGGTAAAACTTTTGGGGCGCTCAGGAAACTCAGCTGTCATTTCCCTTTCAAATTTATCAAAAGAAAGTTTAAGTATAGGATTGTGTTCAAATTCATAGCCAATTGTGCTATGTGTTTTTGAACTCATGCCTTTACCGCACAAAGAGCCTTCTCCATGTGCAGGATAAACCTCTAAATTTTTAGGGAGTTTTCCAAGGACATTGTGCAAGGAATTATACAAGTTTTTTACTTGCTCTTCTATGAGTTCTTCTCCTGCCAAATCAGGACGGCCAATGTCTCCCACAAATAGGCAATCTCCAGTTAAAATAAGCCAGGGGTCTTCCCCCCTGGATAGATCGCTTACTAAAATTGACATGGAGTGGGGTGTATGTCCAGGGGTTTTTAAAAATTGGAGGCGTACCTTACCAAATTCAATTATATCTCCCTCTTTTATCTCTTTGTGAGGAAATTCCACTGGGGATCCCTCCATGAAATATATATCAGCCCCTGTCCTGGATTTTAGTTCTTGATTACCACTTACATGGTCTGCATGGACATGTGTTTCAAAAATGTGCGTGATCTCCATGCCATTTTCTCTTGCTAGGGTGAGATAATCCTGTACATCTCTTTTGGGGTCCACAACGCATGCTACCTTCGCCTCGGGACAGCCAATAAGGTAGGATAAGCACCCCATACCCTTTACTATTATTTGCTTAAAATACATAATCTTCCCCTTTTTTGGTTTTATTCTATCTCAATGCCTATGGGGCAGTGATCTGATCCCATGATATTGTCTTCAATCCATGAGTTTTTCACTCTGGAAACAAGCTCCTTGGATACAAAAAAATAATCTATACGCCATCCTATGTTCTTTTTCCTTGCATTAAACCGATAGCTCCACCATGTGTATCTGCCAGGATTTTTATCAAACATGCGAAATGTGTCCACATATCCATGGGATATAAATTTATCAATCCACTCCCTTTCAATGGGTAAAAAACCTGATCTATTGGAATTTTCTTTGGGATTTGCAAGGTCAATTTCTGTATGGGCAGTGTTAAAATCTCCCCCTACAATTATTGGTTTGTTTTTTCTCTTCTCTTCAGCATAACTCAAAAAATAGTCGTAAAAGTCCAGTTTAAATTTAAGCCTCTCATCACTCATCTGCCCATTGGGAAAGTATATATTGAACACATAAAAATCTTCATATTCCAGCTCTATGACCCTGCCTTCCCCTGAAAATTTCTCTTCAGGAAACTCTAAGGAATATCTAACAGGTTCTTTTTTATAAAAAACAGCAACTCCAGAATATCCTTTTTTCTTTTTTGACGGATTCCATATGAGATTATATCCATTTTTTTTGGTAAGCTCTTTTTTTGGTATTTGATCAAGTTCTGCCTTGACCTCCTGCACCAAAACCAAATCACCATTACAACCTGTTAACCACTCCCAGAATCCTTTCTTTATGACAGCCCTAAATCCATTTACATTCCAGGAATATATTTTCATTTTGAGTCCCTAAAAAAATAGGGGATATCTTTCTTGATATCCCCTATATGTCTAGACTTTTATTTTTATGGTTTCCAGACTTCCCAAACCTTACCAACGAGATCAGGCCCAGGTGTTAAGGTCTTTCCACCTGGCTCCCAACCAGATGGTGTTACCTCTCCTGTTTTTGCAACGTGCTGAAATGCCTTGATTTGCCTTAAAAGTTCCTTTGGATTCCTTCCTACTTCAGGGGTTAAGACTTCCATGGCCCTTACATTAAAATCTGGATCAATTATAAATCTCCCCCTAATATCTACACCAGCGTCCTCATCATAGATGCCGTAAACAGCACCAATCTTACCTCCTGGATCAGATAGCATTGGGAATGGCACACCGCCATCAATCATTTTGGAAAGTTCTTCTTCTTGCCATATTTTGTGGACAAAACGGCTGTCCGTGCTAATAGCAAGTATTTCCACTCCAAGGGCCTTGAACTCGTTGTAAAGGCTAGCAACTGCCGCCAGCTCAGTGGGTCAGACAAATGTAAAGTCCCCTGGATAAAAACAGAGAACTATCCATTTGCCTTTATAATCTGATAATTTTACTGGTTTAAAACCAAAACCTGGTACAAAACCACTTGTTTCAAAATCTATTGCTTCTCTACCTACCTTAACTAACATCTTAACCTCCCCCTTTGTTTCTAAATTTTCATCACCTGATTTGCCTGTTCCTTCAGGTACAATAGGACCTTTTGTTGGTGTAACACATTCGTCTTTTAATTTTTCCATAACCATCCCTCCTAACCCAGTTTATGAAAACTGGGGTTTATCTAATTATTGTAATTTAATTTAGTTCTTTTAATTTAGCAGCCATTTGTTTTCCAAGGTCTTCACACTGCTTAAGACCATCAGAATTTGGCACGTACTGGATCCGCAAGGCAGGAGCTATAACATCAAACTTTGCATCTTTTAATATCCCTTCAATCATTTTGGGAGCCTCGCCACTCCATCCATAAGAGCCAAAGGCTGCCCCAAATTTATTTAAAGGTCTAAGCCCCTTCATATAAGTCAAGAAGTCTGAAACAGTGGGGAATATATTATTATTTAAGGTTGGAGAACCCACTAACATCCCCCCAGCGTCCATTAACTCTGTTAGAATATCGCTTCTGTGCCAGGATTTGAGGCTCATAATCTTAACTTCCACATCTTCCTTATTTATCGCCTCTCCAATGGCCTCTGCCATCTTCTCTGTAGAGTGCCACATGGTATCATATACAACCAGGGCCTTTTGCTGGGGCTCTTGCTTTGCCCATTTAACATACAGGTCTATTATCTTACCAATATTTTTTGTCCATATAACTCCATGGTCTGGACAGATCATGTTAAATTCCAGTTTTAGTTTCTGAATCTTTTCAACTAATTTTAGAACCAGGTTGGAATAGGGAAGGAGTATATTTGCATAATATTTTTTTGCCTGTCTAAATAATTCCTCTTCATCTACTTCATGATCAAATCGCCTGGATGTTGCATAGTGTTCTCCAAAGGCATCAGATGAAAATAAAATCTTTTCTTCAGGTATATATGTGAACATGCTGTCTGGCCAGTGGAGCATCCTGGTCTCAAGAAACATGAGTTCTCGTTTTCCAATACTCAATTTATCTCCATCTGAAACAGGGATGTAATAGAGCCCATCTCCAAAATGAAGGGATAGATTCTTTTTACCCATTTTTGAGCAATATATTGGTTTGTCTTTTCCAATTAGGTGCATTATTTTTGGGAGTGATCCAGTGTGGTCCATTTCAGTGTGGTTGCTAATAACTACATCGATTTTTTTTGGGTCTATTACCTGTCTTATATTAGACATAAACTGGTCAAACAATTTGTCCTTTACTGTATCAATAAGTGTTATTTTTTCATCCAAAATAAGATATGCATTGTAAGTTGATCCTTCATATGTGGAATATCCATGAAAGTCCCTGATATTCCAATCTACAGCACCAACCCAATAGATATTGTCAGCTATCTTTACTGGTCCCATAATTTCTCTCCTTTTTTAATTAATATGCTTCTTCATATGCCAGATCTTCTTTTGTTATAGGATGTGCGAAATTTTTATATACCCAGAACTGATACAATATAACAATTGGTACAAATATAAGTGCAACTATTAGCATAATCTTAAGTGTAAGGGGACTGGATGACCCATTGTATATTGTTATTGAGTATTTTGGATCAATGGATGATGGCAACATGTTTGGGTATATTCCCAATATCCCAAATAGGGCGGAGCCAGCAATGGTTATTGCAGAACCAATCCATGCCTTTAGCCATTTTTGTTCAGCTATGGAGTTTCTGGAAAGAAATAGTCCATAAATGGGTACCAATAGCAATGGCAGTAAGTAGATGTGATGAAAGTAGTTTGCAAATAGGTTAGTTGCAAAAGCCGATGCCCCTAAAAACAACACAAATACCACCACCTTTGCCTGCCAGATTCTGGTAGCTAGTAGGGCAGATCTAATTTGAAGATCTCCTGTTGAACGAATACAGAGCCAGAGTGCGCCGTGTTCCAGAAATAGTAGTACAAAAAGTACTCCCCCAAGTAGTCCGTATGGATTTAAAAGGGTCAAAATGTTTCCATGAAAGACACCATTTTCATCAATTGGTATTCCCTTAAAGATATTTGCAAAGGCAACTCCAAGTAGTAGTGCAGGCAAAAAACTACCAATAAATAGGCAACCATCCCATATTGCTTTCCAGAATTTGCTCTCAACCTTTGATCTGAATTCAAAGGACACACCCCTTATAATAAGGGCAACCAAAAGTAGCATGAGTGCAGTGTATAGACCTGAGAACATGACAGCATAGGTCTTTGGAAAAGCAGCAAATGTCACTCCTCCAGCGCTAATTAGCCACACCTCATTTCCGTCCCAAAAAGGTCCCATTGCATTGTAAACTATGCGCTTTTCTTCTTCATTTTTGGCAATAAAGGGCATGAGTGTCCCAAGCCCAAGGTCAAAGCCATCTAAAATAAAATATCCTATCCATAAAATTCCCCAGAGTAAAAACCATATAGTGTTCATATCTTTCCTCCCTTATTTATTTAATTGGTGACTGGTTCAGGACCTTTTTTTGCGAACTTAAAGAGTAAGAAAATGTCCACAGCTCCCAAGAAGGCATAGAGCAGGGTAAGGAGGACAAGTGAAAAATAGACCTGTGATCCTGCAATTGGTGATGCAGCCTGGGATGTCTTTAGCATGCCGTACACTATCCAGGGCTGACGTCCAACCTCTGCTACAACCCATCCAGCTTCAATGGCAATATATGGAAGTGGGATGGCCCATGGTAAATATTTTAATACCCTGGGATTATTTTCTAAGTTATTTCTCTCTTTCCACGCAAAAAAGGTAAGTAATATGAACAAAAAGCCAAGTCCCACCATAATTCTAAAAGAGAGAAATGTTAGAAGTACAGGGGGTCTTTCATCCTTCGGAAAGTCCCTGAGTCCCTTTACCATTGCAGATGGATGGTGATATGCAAGCATACTTAACACACCAGGAAGGGGCAAAATCTGTATTTTATTTTTCTCATGTTGTTCATCAGGGATTAAAAAGAGATACATGGGTGCCCATTTTTTTGTTTCCCAATGGGATTCCATGGCTGCTAGTTTAGCTGGCTGTTTTTGTGCTACCTCACCTCCGTGGATGTGTCCCTGAAATACTAGTAACAGCGCAAGGACAAATGTCCAAACCGATGCCAGTTTAAAGGATTTTTCAAAGAATTTAAATTCATTTTTCTTTAAGATGTGGTAGCTGGATATCCCTAGGATAAAAAATCCCGCCAGAACGTATGCAGCTGATAAGGTATGAAAAATTTGCTGCCAGGCAAATCCATTTGTTACAACTGCCTTAAAACTTTTTAACTCCGCCCTTCCATTTCTGATTACATAACCAACTGGGTGTTGCATAAAGCCGTTTGCAAGTAGTATCCAGATAGCAGATAGATTTGAGGCAAATGCAACCAGGGTTATTGCCAGGGCATGTAATTTGGGAGAGAGCTTTTCCCATCCAAACACCCAGACAGCTAAAAAAGTAGATTCCAAAAAGAATGCAGCCGTTGCCTCAATGGCAAGTAGGGAACCAAAGATGTCACCTACATATTCTGAATATTTGGACCAATTGGTGCCAAATTGAAATTCCAGTGTAATTCCTGTAACAACCCCAAGGGCAAAATTTATCAAAAAGAGCTTTCCCCAAAATTTTGCCATACGTTTGTAATCTTCATCCCCAGACAAGACATATTTCCACTCCATAATTGCCACAAGTATTGATAGTCCTAAGGTTAAGGGGACAAAAATGAAGTGAAACATAGTGGTCATAGCAAATTGTAACCTAGATAGCCAAACAACATCCATAAGTGACCTCCCTTATTTTTATAAAAGTTTTTTGGCTATGTCTCCTAGAACAAATTCTTGAAATTTGTGTTCCCAATACACAGTCAATCTTTCTTTTCTATGTGCAAGATCTTTAGCTCCAGGCCAGCTAAAGCCAATTGTTTTAAAGAGTAACAGCCCCATTAGTTGAATATATAGATCTGTTTCCTTTTCAAAGGATTCTACGATGTTATTTAAGTATTTCTTAACTTCATGCGGATACTTCTGGGAGAAACGAGCTACTGCAAAGTAACCTCCCCTACGTAAGGGCTCATGTTCCAAAAAAAGGTCAGCCCTTCCTGGCAAATCTATTATCTGATATATTAAAATGGTTGAGAATTCTGTGGCGAGAAATTCCACCTGAGACAAGACCTCTCCCATAACCTCTGGAACTCCCCAACCAATTCCTCCTGATTCATCACAAAGCATCCATATAAGGCGTCTTATAAAGGTCCTTCCATAATCTGGTTCCTTATCTGTAATTTCTCTTAATACTTCTCCAAAACAGGATATTGCATGCCATTTTATTTTTTCATTATTACTATTTAGACAGGAAAAAAGAGCTCCTATAACTTTTTTTAAGGGATAACACAAGATATCCCCCAAAAAATCAGGATATCCTTTTTCAGCTAAAATGGTTTGTACAGCTTTTTTTATTTTTCTTGAGTTCATTTTTAACACTGTTATTTTAAAGAATCTAAAAAGCCCCTCGGATTTGAGGGGCTTTTAATTGAATATATCTATTCTTTGCTAAAGTCGCTTTTTGACGCACCACATACAGGGCATGTCCAATCATCGGGTACGTCCTCAAATTTTGTTCCTGGTTCAACTCCGTTGTCTGGATCCCCTTTCTCTGGATCATATACATATCCACATACTCCACAAATCCATCTTTCCATCTTGTTACTCCTTCTTTTACATTTTATTTGTTTTCTTCTAAAACTGAACCTGGACCAGCCAGTGGCTTAAATGCATCCTTTGATGCGCCACAAATTGGGCACCTCCAATCATCAGGCAGGTCCTTAAAACTAGTCCCTTTGGGGATTTTGCCTTTTCTATCCCCCTTGTCAGGGTTATAGATATAACCACAGTTTGTGGTTTGACATTGATACATTTCTTCTGGTCTTGCCATATTTTTATCCCTTAAGCTTCTGCCTTCCAAAGACCGTGAAGGTTACAATATTCTCTAGCTACTACTTTATCTGCCTCAATCAAAAAGACTGCCTCTGGAGCATCTCCTGGTTTTAGGAATTTATAGTAGGACGTTCCATTGGCCTGGAGCTCAATCCACTCAATGTAGTGCTTTTCTTCCATGGGATGGGCTACGCTGCCTACCTTTACCTTGTAACCACCATCTATTTTTTCAATAACAGGTACATGCTTTTCCAACGCTGCATCAACAGCTCCTTCTTTTAAGAGATTCATTGGTTGATTACAGCACACAAGTTGTCCCGCTCCCCCATGGAGTACTGCTACAATATTTCCACAAACATCACACTTATAAATTTGATACCTTTCTGCCATTTTTAAATCCTCCTATTTTATGGTTTCTTTTTAATAATTTTCACAAACTAACTCAAAATGTGCCCTTGGATGTGCACATGCTGGACAAGCCTCTGGTGCTTCTTTTCCCTTATGTAAATATCCACAATTTTGACATCTCCAAACAACCTCTTCTTCTTTTTTAAATACCATGCCCTTTTCAATATTTTCTGCTAATTTTTTATACCTCTTTTCATGAAACTCTTCTGCAACAGCGATTGCCTCAAAGACCTTTGCAATGTCCTCAAACCCCTCTTCCCTGGCAATCTTGGCAAATTCAGGATACATCTGTGTATGCTCATAATTTTCACCTTCAGCTGCTGCCTTTAAATTTTCAAGCGTAGTTCCAATCTTTCCAGCAGGAAATGAACCAGTAATCTCTACTTCTCCGCCCTCTAAAAGCTTGAAGAGCCTTTTTGCATGTTCTTTTTCCTGATTTGCTGTTTCTTCAAAGATCTTTGAGATTTGAACATAACCTTCTTTTTTTGCCTGGGATGCAAAATAGGTATAACGATTCCTTGCCTGGGATTCACCAGCAAATGCAGTTAAAATATTTTTTTCTGTCTTTGTACCTTTTAAACTACTCATACTTTAAACCTCCGTTTTAATCTTTTAGTTTTTTCTTTATTCTAAATGCACAGTCTCTAATAAGACCACACAGGATAAGCAAATCTTCATTGTTAAATTTATTAATTCCTTTGTTGGATAAATCAAGCATGTTTTTGATTAATTTTTCCACCTGATATATATAATCTAATTTTTCCCTTTCATCAACTAGTTGGTTGTTATTTTTCTCCATAACTTTCATATCACATCCTGATATTGAAATTGGTTGTTTACTTAACTAGCAACTAATGTGCCATTAAAAAACATGTATAAAGTGTTATATTTTCCTTATATAAAAAGAGGGTCATATGGTCCCTTTTTATTATTTGTGATTTACTGCCTGTTTTAAGGGAAGGTGCCACTGAGTCTCATGAGACACTATCAACCTTTGTTGTTTTTATTTTTTGTTAATTATCCTGTGTTCTCATATTAGAGACATCTTTGTCTCATTTTTTGTTTGAGACACCTTCTTATCCTTTAAGTTCTTCATATAGGCTTTTAACCTTGTCTGAAATTATTCCTCTTGTCTTTTTCATAAACTCCATATCCCTGTCTGCTGGGTCTTCAATATCCCAGTCTATTCTTTTCACTCCAGGGATGTATGGGCATTCTTCCTCACACCCCATGGTGACAAGAAAGTCAGGGGTAAGTCCCTCCAGTAGTCTGTTTAAAGATTTTGGTTTTATATATGCCATATCGATTCCTACATCTTCCATGGCCTCTACCATTTTGGGGTTTATTTCCTGGGCTGGTTGAGACCCTGCTGAGAACACTTCAAACTCATTTCCATAAAATTTTTTAAAAAATGCCCATGCCATCTGGCTTCTACATGCATTTTCTCTACACACAAATACTATTTTTTTTCTGTTAAGATACATACTACAAATCTCTTCTGCCTTTTTTTTCGTATCTTCCAGCACCTCAGGAAAATTATTTATTTCTCCTGCTTTTTCAACTTTTCTCACACAAATATCGTCTAGATATGAGGCACCACAAGCATCAAAAAAGTATTTTGCGATTAATTTTGAGCCATCAAAGAGGTTTTTCCCTTTTGTGGCGCCAACTCCCATAAACAGACCTTTTCTGTGTTTTCTCCCTGGATCTTCCAATCCTTTTACATATTTTCGTGTCCAGAGTGCCTGGGATCTGTCTATTAGGGCCTTTACCTGTGCAGTTGGACCATAGAAAAACATGGGAGTTGCAAGTATAATTAGGTCTGAATCCCAGATCTCGGGATAAATTTTTTGCATATCATCTTCTTGAAAACAGTATCCTTTTTCATCACAATACCCACATTCTATACAGGGCTTAATATTCTCTTTGGCTACTTCTATTTTTTCTACTTTTGCCCCAATCTCTTCTGCTTTGCTTAAAAAGGTATCCAAGAGCACACTGGTGTTCCCCTTAAGTCTCGGACTTCCTTGAATTCCAAGTAGTTTCATAAACCTCTCCTTATGGGTTGAATTAATTATTTCTGTTTGTTAAATAAAAAACATTAAATTTTTTTCTATATATAAAGTTGGCAAGAAAAATGCAAATTTTAAACCAACAAGAGTGATTATAAGATGTTAAGAAAAGAGGAGATGTGGTGTTTATGAAATCTAAATTATTGATTACAATAGTGGGGTTATATTTTGTTTTGATTTTTCTTGTTTCATGTTCCAGTTCAGGTTCCAGTGCAAAGGATATTGGAAAGGTTATATATGACTCTGGATGTAACCAATGTCATGACAATTCTATTATTTGCCTCAGAGTTGGCAGGGATAATGCATATTGGAAAAAGACAGTATTGAGGATGTCTAAAAAGGTAAAAAACAGAAAAGTAAATGAAAAACTGTTAATTGAACTTCTGTCTTCATTAAAGAAAGGCAGTAATAATTTGTGTAAGTAAAAACAAAAAACAAAGGAGGATTTAGAATGAAAAAGGTTTTAATAGTGCATGGAAGTAGAACAGGAAATACAGAAAAAATGGCCCAGTACATTGCAGAAGGTGTGAGGATAGCTGGTCATGAAGCCGTTGTAAAGAAAATTTCAGAGATTAAAAAGCCAGAAGATATGGAAGGATACCATGCATATGTATTTGGTTGTCCAACTTACCATAGGGACATGACTCCAGGTATGAAGCAGTTTTTGTTTCTGGCAGAAAATGTAAATCTTGTTGGTAAAGTTGGTGGTGCCTTTGGCTCATATACCCATTCAGGAGAAGCTGCACCAATGGTATATGATACAATGAAATTTGTTTTTAAGATGGATACAGTAGATCTGGGTCCATTAAGTTTAAAAGATGCCACTTTGAATAGTGATGATGGTCTTAAGGTATGTCAGGACTATGGTAGGGAAATTGGAAAAAAATTAGGATAAAAAAAGGAGAAAGAAAATGGCAGAATGGAAATGCACAAATTGTGGTTATACATTGCAGGCAGATACTCCACCAAAGCAGTGTCCATCCTGTAAACAAAAATGTGAGTTTGTAGATGTATCTTGTTACATACCAGATTGTAAGAGTGATGGTTCTGATAAAAGGCTTTAACCTTGATAAAAAAGGGGGCCTAGATGTGGCCCCTTTTTTTGTTTAATGGGGAGGTTTTTTAATGAAAAAAGTAGCATTATTTGCCTTTAATGGAAACCCCATGTGTTTTATACATGTGCTTTTAAATGGTCTTAGCTTTAAAGAAAAAGGTTACAATGTAAAAGTTATTATTGAAGGAGAAGCAACTAAAATTATTTCTGAATTTTTTGATGAAAAAAGTTTGCTTTATAAATTGGCAAATAAGGCCTTAGATGCTGGTATTATAGATGGTGTATGCGAGGCATGTTCAAAAAAAATGAACACCTATGATATTGTTAAGGACAGAGGCCTAACTTTACTAAATGATATGATGGGGCACCCTTCCATGGAAAGATATGTATCAGAAGGATACACTGTAATAACTTTTTAAAAAACAAGGCAGGAGATATGAAAAAAGTTTTTTTATACGCCTTTAGCACATGTGGACACTGCAAGAATACCAAAAAATTTTTACATAAAAAAGGTATAGAATTTGACTTTATTGATGTGGATTTACTTGAGGGTGAGAGAAGGGAAGAAATTATAAATGAAGTGAGGAAATATAATCCAGACTTAAGCTTTCCTACTATTTTAATTGGAGATAAGGTAATTGTTGGTTTTAAGGAAAAAGAAATTGAGGAGGCATTAGGTGGATAGGAAAGATGTGGAGAAGCTTTATAATACGCTAAAAAATATACTTCAGCACAGATATAATGGAAAATATGAGTTTAATAAAGACAAAAATCTTGTATATGACTTACTGGAAGGCCTATTTGTAAACAAAAATAGATATGGATACATGGCATGTCCCTGTAGACTTGCATGTGGAGATAGAGAAAAAGACAGAGACATTATATGTCCTTGTACATACAGGGACCAGGATATAAAAGAGTATGGTAGATGTTATTGTGGACTCTATGTTAGCAAGGAATATAATTTAGGTTTAACTCAAGATGTGTGTATACCAGAGAGAAGAAAAAATAAAGGTATTTGATTTTCCATATGTCTTTAACTATACGGAATTTTATTAAATCTTTTACTCCAGAAAAAGCAGATAAAATAATTCATCCCAAATATGGTGACTTATCAGATCCAGGTTCTGTAACATTGGATGTAGATCCTCATGCTATGTTAAATTGTGATAAAGACTATTTACTTGTTCATGTGAGTATCACTGGCAGGTGTAATGCACATTGTAGTGGTTGTATAAATGTAGAACTTACCTCAAAAAATAGATACAGCTTACTCAGCAACTTTGAAGTAGATCCAGAGAGGGATTCTTTGGGCGTATTTAACCTGATAAAGGAAAAAAACTTTAAGGATGTGGTAGTTGCCCTATATGGTGGAGAACCCCTTTTAGATCCACAAAAATGTATAGATTTAATTCATTATTTAAATGGATTAAATGAGGACAAAAATATAAAATATATGGTTTATACAAATGGAATGTTAATAGATAAGATTATAGATGACTATCCAGAGTTTTTTAATAATATATGGCTGGTGTCTATTTCCATTGATGGTACAAATAATCAGCATAATGCATTTAGAAGAGGTACTGATCTAAAAAAAATAATAGATAATTTAAAATATCTTAGGTCTGGATATAATTGTAAAGTTATAATGTGGTCAACTTTAAGAGAAGAACAGTCGTTACTTGACTGTTATGTGCAATTTAAAAGATTATATGATGCTAAACTGGTTGATTATTTTTTCTACCACCTTGCTGAAGCAGATGAAGGATATAGAGATTTTCAGTCCTATGTACTAAAGTATGAAAATGAATTTGAGAAAGTTTTAAATGATATAAAAGAACATCTAAGTAAAGGCCAGATTCTTCCCATAATTCATCTAAATGAACTTATTACCTATATTTTAACTGGATACAGAAGGGGGCATAGTGGATGTGGCGTGGAACTCATGGAAAATTTTGATATTGTTGGGGGAAAGATATTGCCCTGTGCTGATTTACCTATGGATTATAAAATTGGTCAAATTGATGAAACAGGAAACCCAATATTAGAAAAGTTAGATTTATCTCATCTCATAAAGTATAGAGATTCACTTGGTTGCAATATATGTGGAATTGAGCCTTATTGTGGTGGAAGGTGTCCTGTTCAGGTCTTGCTTGGGTCTGATTTAAGGACATTGCAGATATGTCAAGTCCTGAGACTCCATGTTGCCATGGTTAAGGATATGGTGGGAGAGATAGGATCTTATCTTAAAAAATTTGATTTAACTCCAGATAAATTTTACTTAACTTCAGGATATCTATCAAAACTTACAGATGTGATTCCTTAAATTTATAAATTTTTATTGGATGTTAACCTCTTTTATATTAATATTATAATCTTGTTGCTTTTGTATGAATATAGTTGCTATTCTTAAATCACGGGGTAGTAGAGTGAAAAAATGTCTGTTGGTTTTAATGCTTCTGTGTATCTTGTTTTTTATAAATGGGGTTGTATCTGGCAAATTGAGTGATGAGTCAGCTACTTGTATTTCCTGTCATGGATCAATTTATCCAGGTATTGTTAGTTCATGGAAAAGTAGTAAACACTCAAAAGCCGGGATTGGGTGTTTTGAATGTCATGGAAAAAACAATGAGAATCACAAAGATGCATTTGAACACAATGGGTTTAATATTCATACTGTAGTAACACCAGGGGATTGTAGTAGGTGTCATAAAACAGAGGCATCCCAGTATTCAGAAAATATGATGAGTTTTATTTATGACAATTTAATGAAAAATAGGGTTTATAAGTACCTCGAGAAGAATATCAATTTTAGGGGGATTTCCAGAAATCAAATCTCAATGGAGATGAAAGATATAATAAGAAGTGATTCGTGTCTTTATTATCACGGAACCAGGATAGAGGTGACTGGTTGGGAACAAAGGAATACCATGTTTGGGGATCTAAGATTTCCACAATTAGAGGGATGGCCAAATCAGGGAGTTGGTAGATTAAATCCAGATAGATCAAGGGGATCATGCACCTGTTTCCATCCCAGGCACAGTTTTTCTGTGGAGATTGCAAGAAAGCCCTATTCATGTGCCCAGTGCCATAAAGGACCAGATGTCCCTGTATATAAGGTATATTAGGTTGGGTAAATAGTTATTTTAATAGGTTGTATAAAGTAATATTTACAACAAATCAGTTAGTTTCAAATGCAACCAAAACCATGATTGGTTATTGGAACAGGGGAGTCCTTGTGGGTTTAAATAAAAATAAGAGTATATTTGATGAGCCCATGGAGAAAAAATGGACTGAGCTATGGCTATTTTATGCCAATTCAATAAGATTTTCTGCTGCCATGTCTGGTGGTGGGGACTATGGGGTCTTTGCAAATGGCAGATTTCAGTTAAACAAAAATCTGGATGAAATATTAAAGAAATTTTGTTTAAAGAAATAAAGTTATAAAAATGGAGGCAAGCTATATCTTACTTCTGGAATAGGCTTATGTGAATTTTAAATTCATAATTCCCTTGAAAAATTTTACAGAATGAATTAGTTAATATTGATAATAAAAAAATAAAAGAAATTATCAGAGAAAAATACATTGACGTTTATGAGTGGCGATTTATTATTTCCAATAATTATTATATAGGAGAAGGAAATAATTTATCAGAGGCCCAAGATGGTTTATGAAGATAAAAATAAAAAATAAATAGAGAGGAGAGGATTATGAGTATCAGGTCCAGAATTTTGGTTTCCTTAGGGAGTATGTTTTCTATTTTGGTAGTGCTGGTGGCAACTACCCTTTTTGTGGTGCATAAACAAAAGAGTGATGGCCTGGTAATAAATCTTGCAGGCAGACAGAGAATGCTTACCCAGAAAATGAGTAAAGAAGTGCTTCATCTTTTCTATCTCCGCACTACCGGCGGATCTGGGGAGAAAGAAGTAGAAAAGGCCCTGGAAAATACCAAAAACATTTTTGATGTAACACTAAATGCCCTTATCTCTTCAGGTTATGCACCCCTTACATTAAAACTGGATGGACCAAAGAAGATGTTACCTCCAGCCTCTGGGGCTGCCCTTCTCCAGCTTAAAAAAGTAAAGGCCATCTGGATTCCATTTAAAACACAGGTAGAAAAGATTTTACATGATGGGGATCGGACTGCATTTGAACATGTCCTTGCAAAGAATATTTCTTTGTTAAAAGAAATGAATAAGGCGGTTTTTTTGCTTCAAAAAAGTGCAGATCAGAAGGTCTCCCTGTTAAAAGTTATCTGTATAGCTGGCATTTTTCTGGGAATATTTGTAATCTTTTTTGTTGGGTGGTGGATGGATAGGACTTTAATATCTCCTGTTTCAGAACTTGCAATGTTTGCACAGCAGGTTTCAAGTGAATATTCTGGAGAAGATAAATCTTTAGATGTGTCTGACAAAAAAGAGAATGAGATAAAGCTGCTAGATTCAGCTATACATACCATGGTAGAAAAACTCAAAGAGGAGATAACTAGATCCAGGGAAGCATTAGACAGGGCTGAAATTATGGCAAAGGAAGCAGAAAATGCTAGGATAGAAGCAGAAGAAGCAATGAAAAGGGCAGTTGAAAATGAAAATATCCTCAGACAGACAGCACATCAGATAAATGAGATGTCAGAAAGAATTGTTACTGCATCAGAAGACTTATCCCAAAAGGCAGATGAAGTATCAGAAGGTGCCAATATTCAGAAACAGCGCGTACTAGAAACAGCCACTGCAATGGAAGAAATGAACGCAACAGTGTTAGAGGTTGCAAAAAATGCTGCGCAAGCTGCAGAAAGCGCAGATAATGCAAGGACTCAGGCAGAAAAAGGTGCAAAAATAGTGGATGAAGCAGTAAGTGCAATAAATGAGATAAATGTTCTCACGGAAAAATTAAAGGCCAATATGGATGTATTAAAAGAAAAGGCAGATGGTATTTCCCAGGTAATGACTGTTATATCAGATATAGCAGACCAGACAAATCTTCTGGCCTTGAATGCTGCCATTGAGGCAGCAAGGGCAGGTGAAGCTGGAAGGGGATTTGCTGTTGTTGCAGATGAGGTGAGAAAGCTTGCAGAAAAGACAATGAATGCCACAAAGGAAGTTGGAGATGCCATAAATGAAATTCAAGAAGAAGTAAAAAAAGATGTAAGGGAGATGGAGAAGGCAGCTGAATCTGTTGCAAGGGGGACAGCTCTTTCCAATGACTCTAAAAAGGCTTTAGAAGAGATTGTAAATCTAGTAATTTCAATATCTGATCAGATCAGGGCAATTGCAACTGCATCTGAAGAACAGTCTGCTGCAAGTGATGAAATTACCATGGCCATAAATGAAATAAATGAAATTTCAGATGTTACAACAAATAATATAGAGGATATAAGGGGAGAAATTCAACAATTTGTGGTGATGTCAGGGGAACTAAAAGAGATGGTGGAACAACTCTTGTCTGAATAACATGGGATATGAAAGAATAATATTTGAAGGGGGACTGAAATCCCCCTTTTTTTATTGGATTAAAAGAATTTTATTGAGTTAATAAGTCTACCAGTTTTTCAAGTAAAAATAATATTGATTCAATGTCCAGGTGTTCAATTATTGTTTCATCAAAAAGAATATTCACCTGGGCAGGCATATTATCTTCGCCTTCTTCTTTATCCCAGTATATTAATAGTATGGGAATCTTGGGAAGTGGCCTAAAAAGTAGGGCCAGATCACATGTGGAATAATCATGACTTACATCCTTAGCTCCAATCTCCAGAGCCCTTTTCTTCAGATCTTGCACTCTTCCTTCAAATGTCTCTTGAAGTGGCTTTTTTATGTGCTTTTCTAAAGATTTTATTTTGGATACTGTATTTGGAAGCTCATGAAAGGGAACCAGTTTCCCTGTGGGGTTCCTTCTTCCTCCTTGGGCTATGTGATTGTATAAAAATACCTGTTCATAGTGTTCCATTTCCCCTGTGTCTGAAAAGATTCCATTGTCAGTGATATATACATGGAAATTGAAATATGGGAGTTTTAACGCCTTCTTGCCATTAAACTCCACAATTTCACCCCCAATCCTATCAGGCAGATCCTCTATATTGGTTGATGCTGCCCTCTCCCTTGCCCAGATCAGGGCATCTTTTGCAGGATTTCTTTTGGCAAAGATTCCCATGCTGTGCTGTTTGTGCAGCTTTTTTTGATACCTATCTATTACATCCTTTGGAATGTGGGGACATTTTGATAAAGGGATATTTTCTGATACCACTTTGGCTGCAAAGGCAAGACAGGTTTTTTCTCCACATTCCCTGCAATTTGTCTTTGGTAAAATATCTCTGTACACATCTATTGGTGAAATCTTCATTTTGTACCTCCCTGAGAAGTAAGGTAATAATTTTATAGCATATTACATACCAAAAAAAATGATAAATTTGGGTCAAAAATATTTTTTTTTCTGTTGAAATAAAGGAGTGGATAGTGTACACTAACATATAGACTCTTGTACAAACCATAGGAGGCCATGGTATGAAGGTATTTATGAGGTTTCTTTTAGTTCTGTTTATTGCTATTTTTGTAGGTTTTCCTCTTTTTAGCATGACTTATTATACAATGGTCAGGACATCCACTCCCCATTTTTGTTCCTCATGTCATGAGATTCAGTATGCATATAATACCTGGAAGAGCTCTGCCCATGCCTTTAACTCAAAAGGGATAGTTGCAGATTGTATGGATTGTCACCTTCCCGCCCCACAAGATACCTGGAATTTCTTTTTTGCCAAGACTACCCATGGAATCAAAGATATTTTGGTTCATTTAAGTTATAAGGATCCAATCAAGGAATATAATCACAGAGAAAACAGAAAAAAGGCATATGCATCTATTAAAAATGAGCAATGCCAAAAGTGTCACAGAAATATATTGTACTTGAGTAATAAAAGGGGTGCTATGCTTGCCCATAGGACAGTGTTGTATCCAAGGAAAGGTTACGAGAAAAAGTGTACAGACTGTCACCAGAATCTGGTGCACAATAAAAAGGCGTATTATAATTTAAGCAAAATGTAAAAATCAAAAAAGGGAGGAAGGTATGAGAGGCAAGTTAAAATGGGTTTTTTTAATTGTTATAACTGGTCTTTTAACAAATAGTGTATGGGCCAAAAATGTGAGCAAGGCCAAGGAATTTAGATTGGAGAGGAGTATGTCTAAACAGGCACAGGCGTGCATTGAGTGTCACAAAATAGAAACCCCTGGTATTTTTGTTGATTGGGCAAACTCAAGACATGCCCATGCAAATATTTCCTGCATTGATTGTCACAGGGCAGATCCAGTTGATCCTGATGTGAATAAAAAACACTTTAAGCAATATGAGAGAAGTGACATAAAGTGGGGGAGAAAAGAATACCGCGTCCCAATTGCTACAGTGGTTACACCAAAGGATTGTTCCAGATGCCATCCTGATGAGGCTAAAGAGTATTCCAGAAGTAAACATGCAAATACCTTAGAGATAATCTGGAAATTAGATCCATGGCTAAATCAGGGTATGAACAATGATTGGGAAAGGACAGCAGGTTGTTTTTACTGTCATGGGACTGTTATAAAACTGGATAAAGAGGGTGTGCCTGATCCGTCCACCTGGCCAAATGTGGGAGTTGGACGACTAAATTTAGATGGCAGTTTTGGAAGTTGTACAAGTTGCCATACGCGTCACAGATTTTCCGTTGCAGATGCAAGGAGACCAGAGGCATGTGGCCAGTGCCACTTAGGCCCTGATCATCCCCAGATGGAAATATACAAAGAGTCCAAGCATGGAGATATCTATGATGCATTTAAACAGGAATATAATTTTAATGCAGCTCCCGGCACATGGACACCAGGGGTTGACTTTAGAGGACCTACATGTGCCTCGTGTCATATGTCAGGGGCTGGAAGTGTTCTCACAACCCATGATGTAACAGAACGTCTGTCCTGGGAGACCCAGGCACCTTTAACTATCAGACCTTCAGAATTTAAACCTTTTCCTGCAAAGACCAATTGGAAGGTGGAGAGGGATAAGATGAAAGAGATATGTATGCAGTGTCATGCAAAGAGCTGGGTTGATGACCATTATGTGAAGCTAGATCAGGTGGTGAAAAACTACAATGAAAATTATTTTAAACCAGCAAAGGCCATGCTTTCTAAGTTATATAAAAAGGGACTGTTAGATAAATCAAAGTATTTTGATGAAAAGCTGGAATGGGAATTTTATGAACTATGGCATCATGAAGGAAGAAGAGCTAGAATGGGTGCTGCAATGATGGCACCAGATTATAGCTGGTGGCATGGATTTTATGAGTGCAAAAAACGTTTTAATGAATTTATGCAAGAGGCAAATAGGCTCATATCCAGTGGCACAAAAGCTGAAAAATATGAATCCTTTCCTGGAACAGGTGGAGATACTACAAGACCTCCCCAGATTTTTAAAAAATAGTTTTGTCTCTACTTGAGACAAAAAGGGATGTCTCATTTTTTTTGAGACATCCCTTTTTTGTAGTGTTCCCTTGAGCTAGCTGGATCCTTTGCCAGAAAATAATATTGGTGTTGAGAGGATTACCAATGGATGGTAGAAGTTCATTTTGCCAGGGTATAGATGTTGCTATAAGGGTATGTAATTTATTAGCAATCTGATAATTGGCATTTAATTTGCTTGAGTTTAATCCGTTGAATTTAAAAATGTTAAAGTGGAGGTTGTAGATGACAAAAAAAGACAGGCTGGATCTTGGAGCAATACTGCAAAGAGACAAAGAAACCTATGCAATAGTTCCCCATATGGCAGGGGGGATTTGTACCCCTGAGATCCTCAAAAACATAGCTCAAGTTGCTGAAAAATATAATGCAAAGGCAATTAAGGTAACTGGGGCACAGAGACTTGCTATTGTGGGACTGAATGAACAGGACCTAGAAAAAGTGTGGAAAGAGCTGGAGATGGGTCCTGGAGCTGCTGTTGGGATGTGTGTTAGGAGTGTAAAATTTTGTCCAGGTACCATTTTGCAGACTTGGACAGCAGGATGCTGTGAAAATGGGTATGAAATTAGATGAGATGTATCATGGGTACAACCTACCTGCTAAGTTTAAAATTGGTGTCTCTGGATGTCCAAATTCCTGTGCTGATTCATGGATAAGGGATATTGGTCTTATTGGGACAAAGAAGGGATGGAAAGTTGTAGTGGGAGGAAATGGAGGTAGAAATCCCAGGATTGCACATCTATTTGCTGAAAACCTAAATGATGATGAAGCGTTAGGGCTTGTAAAAAGGATAATAGACTATTTTAAAGACCTTAAAAATCCAGGTCGTATTGGAAAGTATATAAATGAGATTGGAGTGGAGGAATTCAAAAGGCAGATAGGGATATCTGAGTCCATTAGTGGAGAAGGCCAAGTTGACCTTGGCCAGATTAATAAGAAAGCACTATATAACATAAGTTATGGCCTTTATGTTGTTGGTTCTGTAAAAGATGGTAAATTTAATGCACAGATTGCCAATACTGTTATTCAGGTTACATCAAACCCACCTAAGATTTCAGTTACTTTAAACAAAGAAAATTTAACCCATGAATACATAAAAGCCAGTGGTGTTTTCAGTGTCTCAATACTGTCTCAAAATACCCCTCTGCCCTTTATTGGTAGATTTGGATTTCAATGTGGCAGAGATATAGATAAATTAAGTGGTGTTGAATATGTATTAGGGAAAACTGGTGCCCCTGTTATTTTAGAAAATGCATTAGCAGTAATAGAAGCTAAACTGGTCGATTCCCTTGACGTTGGAACACACACAATCTTTGTAGGCGAAGTAGTTGCATCAGATGTGGTAAAACAAGGAACCCCCATGACTTATGACTATTATCACAAGATAAAAAAAGGTAAGGAGCCTAAAAATGCCCCAACCTATAGGAGGGAACAGTCAACTAAATTTGAGGGGACCAGCGCAAAGTATAGTTGCAAGGTGTGTGGTTATATTTATGACCCAGAAAAAGGGGATCCAGACAATGGAATAGAACCAGGGACAAAGTTTGAGGACCTTCCTGATGATTGGACATGTCCAATATGTGGGGCCTCAAAATCAGAGTTTGAAAAAAATTAATAAGAGAACAATTAAGAGGAGGTAGTAATGGAAAAGACTTTAAAAAATTTAATGGATGCATTTGCTGGTGAGTCCCAGGCAAACAGGAGATATCTTGCATTTGCAAACAAGGCCGAAAAAGAAGGGTATCCTCAAATAGCAAAGCTATTTCGTGCGGCAGCAGAGGCAGAGACAGTTCATGCCCATTCCCACTTAAGGGTAATGGGAGGGATTAATTCCACAAAGGAAAATTTAGAAGAGGCAATTAAAGGCGAGACCCATGAATTTAAGGCCATGTATCCAAAAATGATTGAAGAGGCAAAACAAGAGGGCAACTCTCAGGCCATCAGGACATTTGAATATGCAAATGCAGTGGAGAAGGTACATGCTGAGCTTTTTGAAAAGGCCCTGAAAAATATGGATAGTCAGGAAGATGTTGACTACTATGTATGCCCAGTATGCGGTTATACCTGTGAAAATGAGCCCCCTGAGAGGTGTCCTGTGTGCAATACTTTAAAGAAGGTATTTAAAAAGGTAGAATAAAAGGAAAGGGAGGTTGTTATGGAAGAAAAGGAAGCATTGGTCATTTCTGCAATGAAAGATGCAGGAAAGCCTGTTAGGCCTGGAGATATAGCCAAAAAACTTGGAATTGATAGTAAAGAGGTATCAAAAATAATTAAAAAATTAAGGGAAAAGGGCGTCGTTATATCTCCAAAAAGGTGTTACTATGCACCAAAAGAATCTTAAATAAAGGGCAGGGATATACCCTGCCCCTTCTATATATAAGGACAACTATTATGGATTTGGGAAAGTTATATACCACTGCAATGGGGGTTATGCCCCATACAGACGTTGATAGGGCCCTTGAATTGGCCATGTCTTTAGATGTTCCCTTCTGGCCCCAACTTCCCCTATATAATTTTTATGAGGACATGTATGTACAGGCGTCTGAAAATTTCCCAGGGATTATCCTTGATACACAGAATAGGACAATCAGGTTTTCCAAAGATAAGTTTTACGAAGAGCTACCAAATATAATAGAAAATTATGAAAATGAGGATATCTTTGATATTTCCAGTAAATATTCCGTAGTCTATCCAAAGTTTTTGAAAAAAGATTTGAGTCAATATCCTGCAATAAGAGGACAAATGGAAGGTCCAATAAGTTTTGGATTTAATATTGTAGATGAAAATGATAGGCCAATTTTATTTGATGACGAAGTAAGGCCTTTTTTATATGAATTTATGGCTAAAAGGGTAAATGTACAACTAGAGAGGCTAAAACAAAAAAATAAAAATGCATTTATGTTTATAGATGAACCAGGACTACAGTTTCTATTTAGTGCACTTTCTGGTTACAGTGACGTATTTGCAAAACAGGATATAGAGAGTTTTCTTTCTCAAATTAATAGGCCCAGGGGAATACATCTTTGTGGTAATCCAGACTGGGACTTTTTGTTTGGTTTTGATATGGATATTGCGTCCATTGATATATACACCAACCAAAAAGTAATACCCCTATATGGAAAATCCATTAAAAGTTTTTTAGATAGGGGAGGGACTATAGTTTGGGGGATAGTTCCCACAAATTTTGAGCCCTTTGAAAAGGAGACCTTAGACACTTTAAAAAAACTTTTAATGGATATCTGGAATTCTGTGTTAAAATCTGGAATTGATAGAGATGAGCTTATTTCAAAAAGTATGTTGTCTCCTGCTACATGTTGTCTGGTAAATGAGGACAAAGAAAAGACTGTTGAAAAGGCGTTTTTACTACTTAAAAGACTGGCACAGGATTTAAAAGAAGAATATAAATTGACTTGATGGGTATGGAACTCTTATTTTCCATCCTTATTTTTTCTTGTTTCATCCTTCAATGGATTGCCTGGAGGATTAAACTACCTGCAATTTTATTTTTACTCTTATTTGGCATTTTAATAGGTCCTATCTACAAACTTTTTAATGCAGACACCTTTTTTGGGAATTTTTTATACCCATTTATCTCGTTGTCTGTTGGCATAATTTTATTTGAAGGAAGTTTGAGTCTAAAGTTAAAGGAAGTAAAGGAAGTTATATCTGTTGTCAGAAGGTTAATTACAATTTGTTATCATCAAACAGGTAAAGGACTACTTGTAATTAGTTAATTTTTCTATAAAATATAAGCCATGTTGATAAGGAAGGTAAGATTGGACGATATAGATAGTTTTATTGAAGCCTATATTGAAGCTTATTGGGATATGGCCAATTATAAGTACACAACAAGGGAAGAGGTGGAAAATTACTTTAAGTGGCTGTATCACAGGGACAAAGATGGATTTATTCTTGCTGAAGATAATAATGAGATTGCTGGTTTTGCTGGAGCGGATACCAATTGGCTTGGTGTAGATGGGGAAAAAATTTTGGAGATCCATGAAATTTTTGTGCTTCCTAAGTTTAGGGAAAAAGATATTGGTTACAAGCTTCTAATGGAATGTCTAGCTTATGGAAAAAGACGTGGAAGGCGTCTTGCTGAACTCTGGGTTGGTCGGAAAAATTATAAATCAATAAAGTTTTATGAAAAATGTGGCTTTGAAAGGGCCGGGGAAAGGGGAAAATGGCTAAGAATGATAAAATTGTTGGACTCTTGAAAAGACTGGTTGAAATTGAGTCCCCCAGTAAACAGGAAGATGAGATTAAAAAATTTGTCAAGGATTATTTAACCAACTTAGGATATAAAGTAGTTGAAGGTACAAATTATGTGGCCACTAAAGCTGATTCAGATCTCATAGTGGCAACCCATATGGATACTGTTCCTGTTAAAAAGAAATTTTTCCATGATGGAACTTATGCATATGGGACTGGGGTTTGCGATGCAAAGGCAAGTGTTGCTGCTATGTTGCTTGCAGCTGAAAATAATTTAAGCTACACCCTTGCTTTTTTTTGTGATGAAGAGGAAGACGGCTCTGGATCTAAGGAATTTGTCAGGAATTGGAACCTAGGGAAATACGCAGTTGTAATGGAGCCAACTGACCTTAAAATTGCATCTAAACATTGGGGTAGTTTTGAACTCTTTGTAGATGTTCAGGGAAAACCTGCCCATGGTGCCATGTCTGAAAGTGGAATTAATGCTATAGAAAAGGCCCTGGACATATATAATCGTCTCAAGGGGCTAGGCTTAAATATCAATCCCTTAAAGATAAGAGGTGGTTCAGATGAATATGTGATTCCCCATAATTGTCAAATTGATTTTGAAGTATTTATTGGACCAGGAGAAGATGGTTCTGATTATCTAGAGAAAATAAAATTTTTAGAGGAGCTATGTAACTATCAAGTAGACAACTATTTTACTGGTTATATTAGTAAAGAAGTGGTCCATTATTTGGAAAGTGCGATAAAACACGCACAATTGCCTGTTGCTTATACTGAGATGAAGTCTTGGACAGATAGTTTGAACTTGAAAGAAAGATTTGATGTGGTAGTTTGGGGGCCTGGCTCATTGGATGATTGTCACACTATGAGAGAAAAAGTTAAAATAGATGATGTAAAAAAGGCAGCACACACATTGGTCCATTTGAGCGAGGAGCCTATAACTTGATTAGCGTCAAATTTACTAGGATTGGCTAGATACCCTTCTGTTTTTTTTACGCTAACTGTCCCTGGTGGCCAGTTTTTTAATTTGATCCAAGAATAGTAACAGTTATTTTTCTGTCCCTTGGATGTATGTCATGGTTAATAAGTACTACCTGTTGCCATGTACCAAGGATCAGCTTTCCATTTCTGATACTAAGGGATATAGAAGGACCAATTATGGCAGCTTGGACATGACTGTGGCCATTTCCATCATGCCATGTTTTCTCATGTTCATAAAATCTATCTGGAGGAGCTATTTCATTTATTGCTCTTTTTAAGTCCTCTACCACCCCAGGCTCATATTCAATGGTGGTTATGGAGCCAGTTGAGCCTATTGAGGTAACATGCAATACCCCATCTTTGATATTTGATTTAGATACTGTATCTTTAAGTATCTGGGTTATGTCTTTTATATCAATTCCTCTTTCCATTCTTATGGAAAAATCACTGAAATATAAATTCATTTTTCCTTCCCCTGGTTGAGTATCAAATTAGCTAATAAAAAATACTTACAGTGGATATTAAAAACTCTTATAAATTCTTGCCAATGGATCACCTGGTGCCTTAATCTCTAAGTCATTAAAATATCCATAAGGAGACATAACTGCTTCATATCCTGCATTATTTAATCTTTTAAGTGCATTATCAAAAAGTTTTTTTGCCAAATCTGGCTCTGCCTTTTCCTCCCCTAAATGTGAAAAAGAATGGAGTACAATCCTCTTTGTATTCCATTTGCGTGCAAGCCATTTCACATTTTTAACTAGCTTGGTCTCTGCTGAGCTACCTGGTTTAACATCCTGGGGTTCAACATGTATAAAAGCAACCACTACTTTTTCATATGTTTCTGCTTTGGCCTGACCTGCCTGTTCAATGGTTTTAATTGAAGGATTCCATGCAAATACATCACAATACCATAGAAGAAGCCGCATTTTTTATGCTCCAATTTATTAAGTCATTTTTAAAATAAATTACCTTTTATCCAGGTTTTGAACTTATAAATAATTAGTCGACGCTTAAAAAGTGTATTTTAAAATTTTTGTCTAAATTTGTCTGAAACAGTATAAATATAGGACCACAGTTCACAAATCACCAATAACAATCTTCAAACATGCAAACGTTTCAACATGTTCACATTAAAATTTTATTCATACTATTATTGACTTATAGGTTCACAATCCTGTATATTACGTTCATGAAAAACAAACTGGTTTTCTTGTTATTCCTTTTGTTTTTTACAGCAACACTTTATGCAGCCCCACCAAAAGAGATCCATGTAGTTGGAAGTAAGTCATATGCCCCTTTTATTTTTTTAGATGCAAACAAAGAGCCTAAAGGCATATTTGTTGATCTATAGATTTTATGGTCAAAAAAAAACAATGTAAAGGTGAAATTTGACCTAATGCCATGGAACAAGGCCCTTTCCTTAGTTAAACAAAGGGACAATTATGTTATATGTGGTTTTTTTCTACAGCAAAGAGCGGACAAAATATTATGATTTTTCAAAACCATATCTAAAAATTGATACAAGCGTATTTTTTCACAAAGATATATATGGTATAAAAGATTTGGACTCACTGGCTGGTTTTAATATTGGGATTGTAAAAGGTGACTTTGCATATGAATTTGTAAAACAAAAACATCCTGAATATACTATAACTCTATTTGATAGTGTTGATGATTTATTTAAAGCAGCATTTAATAATGATATTAAAGTATTCATAATGGATAAACCAGTAGGCCTATTCTTTTTATCGCAAAATAAAAAGGGGAATCAATTTAAGGTCTCAACAAATCCAATATATTCTCAAGAGGTGGTTGCAGGGGTTAAAAAAGGAAACAAAGAACTTATTGAGTTGATTAATCTTGGATTTTCTAAAATAACTGAAAAAGAAAAAAATAATATATTAAAAGAATGGCAGGGTACACAACTAATTGATATAAAAAAATTTACTATTCCAATATTAATATTATTGACCGTAACGATTGGATTTTTTGTATGGAACTTTCTTTTGCAAAAGAAAGTAACTGAGAAGACAAAGGAATTAAATGACCTAAATGAAAAATTGGAGATTATTTTACATTCCATAGGTGATGCCTTAATAGTAACAGATTTCCAGGGCAAAATTACCCTTATGAATTCTGTTGCTGAACAATTAACAGAATGGAAATTAGAAGATGCCATTGGAAGAGATTTAAAAGAAGTTTTTAATATAGTTAATGGAATTACATTGAAACCTGCAAAAGATCCAGTAAAAAAGGTCTTTGAAACAGGCAAGGTTCAGGGCCTCGCAAATCATACACTACTTATCTCAAAAAATGGCAAAACATATCATATTGCTGATTCAGCTGCACCAATAGTTGACAACAATAATTATATAATAGGATGTGTGCTTATATTTAGAGATGTATCAGAGGAATACAGAAAAAATCAAAGAATTAAAAAGCAGCAGCAATTGATAGAAAGGGCGTGTGATATAGCAAAGATTGCAATATCTGAATTTGACAATAATGGTAACTTGGTATTTGCTAATAGTATTGCATATTCTTTGTTTGAGCTAGAACCAGGGATAAAAATTACCAGAGACCTATTACTTAAAATTGTCCTTCCTGAGGATAAACAGAATGTGAAAAATCAATTAAAAAAATTAGCCCAGGGAGAGTTTGTTATTCTAAATTTCAAATTTCGAGGGCCCAAATCAAAGCTTGTAAAGGAAATATTCGCAACTGGAGAGCTTGATAAATCAACTAAAAATGGAGTTCTAGTTGGTCAGGATATTACATATTTTAGCAAGTTAAAGGAGAAACTAATCCAGAGTGAAGAAAAATATAGGGCCATTTTTGACCAAGCTCCACTTGGATTAATAGTCTATGACAAAGATACCACAATAACTGAATGTAATGAATCGTTTGCAAAAGGTATTGGTACTAAAAGGGAAAATCTCATTGGCTTTAATATGAAGGCCAATCTCAAAAACAAGGGAGTTCTTCAGGCAATTTTAGATTCTCTAGAAAAAGGAATAGGAATCTATGAAGGGGAATATGCGTCTGTGTTAGGGGTAAGAACTGCGTATGTCAGAGGCATCTTTAAAGGAATTAAAGATGACAAAAACCAGATAGTTGGAGGTGTGGGGATAGTCCAGGACTTAACAGAGATAGAAAAGCATAGACAAGAGTTGTTTAAGCTGGAAAAATTAGAAAGTATTGGCACCTTGGCTGGTGGAATTGCTCATGATTTTAACAACCTGCTTACTGGAATCTTTGGTCAGATAAATCTTGCAAAGGGTAAATTAGAGCCATCTCATCCCAGTTATGAAAATCTCACAAAGGCAGAAGAGGTCCTTGATAGGGCACAGAGGATAACAAATCAACTTCTATCTCTCACCAAAGGATGGGAACCTCTGAAAGAACTCATTGATCTCAGAAAATTTTTAAAATCAATTACTGAATTTGACCTAAGTGGAAGTAAGGTCAAGCCTATATATAAATTCCCAGGAGAAATTTGGTCAGTTATGGGAGATATCTCACAACTAGAGAGGGCACTATCTAACATCATAATCAATGCCAAGCAGGCCATGGAACAAGGTGGTACATTGGAAATATCCCTATCAAACAAAAAAATAGAAGAAGACCAAATCCCAGGCCTACGTAAAGGAGAATATGTATTTGTGGAGATAAAAGACACTGGTCCTGGAATAGATGAAGATGCTTTAGACAGAATATTTGATCCATTTTTTACCACAAAGCCAACTGGTACTGGGCTTGGGCTTACCGCTTCATTTTCCATTATAAAAAAGCATGGGGGAACTATAATAGTTAATTCTAAAAAGGGAGTTGGAACCAAATTCATCATATATCTTCCAGCCACAAAGGAGAAAAGGCCAAAATTAAAAGAGCCAGATGATAGAGTAAAAAATTCAGCCAAACAAGGGAAAATCCTTTTTTTAGATGATGAACAGATGCTACAGGATATTGTTAAGGAAGCACTCAGCATGTATGGATTATCTGTGGATGTGGCTTCAACTGGACAAGAAGCAATAGATAAATACAAAGATGCACACAAAAGGGGTGATCCATATGATCTTGTTATAATGGATTTAACTATCCCTGGTGGAATGGGTGGAAAGGAAACAGTTACAGAGATTTTAAAAATAGACAAGGATGCAAAGTGCGTTATAACAAGTGGCTATGGAGACGACCCTGTAGTCGCAAATTATCAACAATATGGATTTAAGGCAGCTATTCAAAAACCATTTCAACTGGAAAAACTAATAACACTGGCAAATGAACTCATTTAAGATCCCACCCCTTAACTCAGGTGGAATAATCACTAACTATTTTTGCACATCAAAATGCAGACATTGCCTATATCGGTGTTCCCCTATACTACTAAAAAACTATATTGATTCAAACACCATTAAATATCTTTGTGAGATTATTTTAAAAAAACAAAACCCAATACTACACATTGGTGGAGGAGAGCCCTTTTTAAGACATGAAAAATTGGCTGAATCAGTTAAGATAATTCTAAGGCATGGACTTTTTATTGAATATGTTGAGACTAATTCCTCATGGTATAAATATGAAGACTCTGCGAAGTCAATCTTGATAAAATTAAAAAAAGCAGGATTAAAAGGACTTCTTATCTCCATATCTCCTTTTCACAATGAATACATACCATTTTCTAAGGTTATAAATGTAATGAATTTAGCAAAAAGCCTCAGTTTCTCTATCTTGCCATGGAGTTATGATTTTGTACCGCATATAACTAGATTAGATATAAATTCCACCCACACATTAGAGGAGTATGAAAAAATATTTGGTGAGAATTACAAAAAATATATTGTAAATAGATATTGGATACATCCAGGGGGACGGGCCATCGATTTTTTAGATAAAATCCTTCCTAAAAGACCACTTAATGAAATACTAAAATCTAAACCTTGTAATCTAGAACTTGAGAATACATCACACTTTCACATTGACCTATATGGAAATTACATTCCAGGTCTATGCAGTGGTCTTGCCATAAAAATAGAGGATATTTTAAATCCAATAAATGAACAAAAATACCCATTGTTAAATATACTTCATAAAAGGGGAATAAAGGGGCTATACGATCTTGCAAAAAGAGATTTTGGTTTCACAAATAAAAGGGAGTTTTATTTAAATAAGTGTCACCTATGTTTAGAGATCAGAGATTTCTTGAAAAAAGAGAAAAAGATTAATTTTTTAGAGCTAAATCCACCAGAATTTTATCATCAACCATGAAAGGCTATCTCCTATTTTTCTTAACTGTAATCTTGGTGTATGCTTTAATGCACCTTGCCCCATATTATTTACTTTCCACTATATTTCCAAGATATAAAAAACTAAGTTTAATACTTTTAATTGGTCTGCTTCCATTTATCCTGCGCTTTTTAGATGATTACATATATTTACAAATAATACGTCCTCTTTGGTTATTGGCATATATATGGATAGGCTTTATCTTCTATTTATTTCTGTTTTCATGCACTCTCATTTTAATAAAACTGGCAATAAACTCACCTAATTTAATGAAATTTCTTTTCATATTATGCAATATATTATGCATATCCATAACATTTTATGCTTATATAAATACAACCAATATCAAAACAACTAAATACTTCATTTCATCCTCCAAAATAAATAGAGAATATAAGATCCTATTTTTATCTGATATGCATATCCATGTTATAACGAATTGCGACAGGATTATTAAAAACCTATCAAAGATGATAAAAACAGAATCTCCTGATATTATTATTTTAGGTAGGGATATATTTGAGTCAAATCTTAAATTTATCAAAAAAGATATAAGAAAAATCTTTGGCCTATTTAAAGGTCATTATGTATTTTTTGTTTTTGGAAATCATGAACATTACACCAATGATATTAGTGAAATAAAAAGATTTTTAAACGAAAACAACATAATTTTATTAAATAACACAAACTATCTATTAGACAATATAAGCTTAATAGGAGTAGATGATCCTGCAGGGCATGGAAAATATTCTAAAAAACAGCTTAATTCCTGGTTAAATAAAATATCTCATTTAATATCCAAAGACAAATTTAACATCCTTATCTCCCACAGACCATGGGGATTTAAAGAATTCTCATCAAAAAATGGGATAGATTTGCAATTAGGTGGCCATACTCACAAAGGCCAGATATATCCCTTTAACTATCTTGTAAAACTTTTCTACCCATTTATATATGGCAAATACTCTCAAAATGAAACAAATCTAATTGTTAGCATGGGTTTTGGCACATGGGGCCCACCAATGAGGATACTTACAGAAAATGAGGCAGTTATAGTTGAAATAAAGCCAAGGGCAACACCTTTTTAGTGTTGATTTGTCTGAAACAATATAAAAGGAGTTCAGCCTAATCAATTAAAAATGGTGGTTCGCGAGAAACTCTCCAAAGTTTCCACCCTATTTTCGCAAAAGGTGACTAATAGGTGACAAATCTGAAAACCTAAAAGAAAAAGGCCACCTAGAGACTCTCTCTAAGTGACCTTAATTATTTCGTTTTATTTACGCGCCCGGGAGGATTCGAACCCCCGACCTACGGATTAGAAGTCCATAAATTTACATTTTTATCAGTATTAACCCTTTTTGATAACTCTTTACAAAACAAAGATTTTTGGGTAATTACCCTTTAATAGTTTTTTACAGGAATTAGGCTAATTTTAAATTTTTGGGCGCACTTTGGGCGCACCAAATAGCCTATGAATTTTATCCAATGTTTAAAAAAAGGATAATAGATGCCTATATACCTCCACTGTCCAAAATGCAAAAACAGGAACTCATTAAGGGCAAGATCCTGTAAAAAATGCGGATACACATTCCCTTATCAAGGGAAGAAATATAGAGTGGAGATTAAGCATTCAGGGAAACGGATATCTCGTATTGTGAATAGTCTTGCACTTGCCCGAGAAATAGAAGTAGCTCTCAAGGCTGATCTCATTAGAGGCGAATTAAATATAGAAAAGCCTAAGCAAATCCCCTCCTTAGATGAAGTATGGGCAAAATATCTTCCCTATGCAAAAGAAAAGAAAAAGTCTTGGCGGACAGATGCTTATTATTATAAGGCTCATATTCAGCCTAAATTTGGTTCAAAACGCTTAGATAATATTACCCCTTTTGATCTAGAAAAATTAAGAATAGAACTCCATAAAACAAAGACTAGAAGGGGAGATTACTTTAAACCCGCCACAATTAAACATATTTTGATAATTATAAGAAGGCTTTATAATCTTGCTATAAAATGGGGAATGTATCACGGAGAGAATCCAGTCTCAAAAATAACTCTACCTAAAGTTGATAATGAAGTAGTGCGTTATTTAACTCCCGAAGAACAAGACAGATTATTAAGGACTCTGGATAATTGGCCATGTAGGGAGTCCGCATGTTTTGTAAGATTTGCTATGCTCACTGGCCTTAGAAGAAGTGAACTTTTTAGACTAAAGTGGGAGGATATAGATTTTACCAAGAAACTTATCACAATAAAAGGACCTAAGGGAGGGAAAACCGTTACCATCCCTGTTTCCTCAGAGGCTCTTAAGGTTCTTAAAGAATTGTGTGTAGTCTCAGAGTATGTATTTCCAGGGAAGAATGGGGAAATGAGGAAGGATTTTAAAGGGCCATGGTTAAGGATTAAAAAAGCAGCAGAATTACCAGATTATTTCCGTTTTCATGATTTAAGACATCACTTTGCCTCTACTCTGGTATCTAAAGGAGTGCCAGTGGAAGTAGTATCAAAATTGCTAACACATAAAGATTTAAAAACTACTCAACGTTATGCTCATCTCTCGCCAGCTGCTTTAAGAGAAGCTGCGGAAAAAGCAGCAGAACTTATAAGATCCTCCTCAAACAAAATAATAAAAATACAAAATATGGAGTAATTGATGGGTATCAATTAATTCTTGCGGGAGATAGGGTGCCGCGGCCCGAAAAGTCAGGAATCCCCACCTGGCCTTCTCCCGCTCTAAATATGGGGGCCTAGGGGAGGGCATTATGACTGCTATTGAACAAAAATTCATTGATTGGCTTAAAGACCAACCACTTCCAGTTGATGATCAAGTCTTTGAAGAAAATACACGACAGTTTCTTCAATTACTCAAACAAAACTTGCCTAATGATTGGCCTAATACATTACAAGGATACATGACTGGAGTATACTTATTACCAGTGTTCCCTATTAGGAAATGCAATTGGGATGAGATGTCAATCTACCTTATAGCTGTTCGTCAAATATTATTAGGTGAAATTGATTTTTTTTCATCTCTAAACAAAAAAATTGGTGCAATAATGGATCTTTTATTTAACTTATTTACAGAAGTGTTGATTAGTGTTGTAAGGAAAGATCATTGCGTATGTAACGAAGACAAAAAGGCTGTTCAAAAGGGATACTTGAATAATTTTATATTCAGTAAAATATACTGGGATACTTGTTGTTTTGTACTCAACGATTATTGTTTTAAACCGAAAAAAATACAAGACACAATTCAAAAATATGCCACTCCTGGTATAGATATGCCTTTAATTAGCGATTTTTCGTTTTTTGGATCAAACCTTGGCATTTTGAAACACTCAAAGCCTGGGGATCTTTATTTTTGGAATATGAACTATGGTAATATTAAGATTACCCCACTGGATACGTTAGAAGAAGAATCAGAAATTCCTACCATTGCTGAAAGATCCCCGTGGATTCCATGGGAATTTGAAAGAGTATGGTGGGCTATAATTTATTTATTTGATGTGCTGGTAAACCATCTTTTATTTGTTAATACATTAATTTCTAAAGGAGAAGTAGATTGTGTTGGTCACGAGCTAGCTTATTTTGACCACTATAAAAAACAATATCAATCTAGGATTAAAGATTTCATAAAAGATTCTGGATTACACAATCCCCTTGATGACCCCACATTGCTAACCATATATTCTGAAGAACTTTCAAAACTGAGTATTAAGATTGGAGAGCTTTGTCTTATAGTTTTAGGAGACAAGATTCCCTTTATCTCTCTGCATGCTCACCAAAAAATTTCAGCCCTCTACGCAAAATACAGACCTAAAAATCAAGAGGATAAAGAGAAAATTTTAAAATATGCAGCGAAAAAAAGAGAACAAAATCCAAATGTTACAAACTATCAATTGGCGGAGGAAATATATGAGGAATTGGTTTTAGCTATGGCTGATTTAAATGAGTCTATGAAAAAAAACAAGGAGCCAAAAAAATCCAATCTAATCTTAAAACTTGGACTTACGGGTCTTAAAGGGAAATCTAAGCCTTACACCTCTAGAACTATTTTTAATTGGTTACGTTCTAGTTAAGGTTTCTGAAAAATGCCCTTTTTCGGGACAACCCCCTTTTTCAAATAGATAATATAGGAATTTTAAATAGAATTAAAGCTAACGAAAAATGAAAAAGGAGGAATTATAAATGGAAGAGAAAGTAACTAGACGTTATGTGAGAATATCTCAACTTCCAAAAGATTTTCCTATAAAACCAGGAACGTTGTATATTTGGCGTCATACTGGGCGCTATCCTCAATTATTTTCTAAGATAGGAGGTGCACTTTTTATTGATCTTCAAGAATGGGAAAAAATGGTGGAAGAAAGAAAAGGACGTAATAAATAAAAGAGGCCCCCTTTACAGAGGCCCCGAATCCTTTTGCCCCCTACCAGGTTGCCGCCCCCAGGGGGTAAAGGGAACACATAAGGCTATGGCGCATCTATTTTTATACGCCAAGAGAGGTAGGGTCACCCTCTTTTTCAAATAGAGGGTTGAGACCTATCTACCTCCACAGCCCTTTACTTTTTTTAGCATAGCAAAAATCAGATAGCAAGATATCAAAACAAGCCAAAAAGCACATAATGGGCATTTATTTTGTGTTTGTTATATGACAAGAGTGACAGAAAAAGTTGATACCGAAGTGTATAATTTCTTTACCAGTAAAAAGACTATTAAGGATAATTTTCTATTCACAATTATATAAGAGTAAGAAATCTCTTGTCACTCCTGTCATTCTTGTCATTATAAGTAATTTAGGTGGGTTATGTGTGACAAGAACTGTGACAAGAAAAAATCGCTCTTGTCACTTCTTGTCATAAAGAAAAAACCTTTAAAAATATGAAAAGGAGTATAATGGAAAGAATAACGGCTGAATATATAGCGCAACAACTAGGCAAAGCGAAAAAATATAAAAGCGGTTGGTTATGTCTTTGCCCTGTTCATGATGACACCGATCCTTCCTTAAGCATAAAAGAAGAAAATGGGAAAATACTAGTCCATTGCTTTGCAGGATGTCCTTCAGGACAAATAATTAATAGATTAAAGGAGTTAGATTTATGGCCAAGCAGCAAGTTTAATAACTCCAAAAAGAAATATATTTCATTACCTTTGGGCATTTCGTATAAATGGAAAGGTAAAGTAGCTGTTAATTATTGGAAATATGAAGGCGCAGATGGAAACATTTTGGGTTATGTAGTTAGATATGAAGACAAAAATGGTAACAAAGAGGTAATCCCTTGGTTTAACAAGGAAGGGGGAAAATGGAAAGTGGGAGCACCCAAACGCTCCCGCCCGCTCTATAAACTAAAAGACATCTACCAAAATATTAACTCAGTCATAGTAATTTGCGAAGGGGAAAAATCGGCATCTGCTGCTCAAAAATTATTAGGGCAAAAATACGTTACTACCACTTCTCTTGGAGGATCAAATGGAGCTAAAAAAGCTGACTGGAAACCTTTAGAAGGCAGGAAAGTAATAATTTGGCCTGATGCAGACACGCCAGGCATTAAATATGCTCAAGATGTCTACAACAAACTTAAATCAATTTACGTTGAGGTCCTGGGCATAGTTGATCCAATAGCTTTAGGATTTGAGATGGGGTCTAAAAAAGACGCTGCTGATTGGCCCTCCACTAAACCCCTATCCGATCCCCTTCCCATGGTAGATTCTGAGGTTTTCTTTAGAAAATATAAAGGAAAAGGGAAGGGGAATAACACATCTCAATTAGACATCCTTAAACAACTAACTGAAAAAATAGAAGTATTTCACGATTCTCTCCAAGAAGGATACGCCAAAATTTTTATTAATGATCACTACGAGGTTTGGCCCATTAAATCTTTCGCATTTAAACAATGGCTAGGGAGGGAATTTTATGAAAAAACTGGAAAGGTTGCTAACAGCCAAGCAATATCTGAGATACTTAATGTTATAGAAGCAAGAGCTTTTTTTGAAGGAGAAGAAAGGGAAGTCTTTATTCGTGTGGGTTATAAAGACAATGCAGTTTATTTAGACCTAGGAAATGAAAAATGGGAAGCAGTTGAGATAACGAAAGAGGATTGGCGCATTGTTCAAAGTCCCCCTGTAACCTTTAGACGTCCTAGGGGGATGTTGCCCCTACCTAAACCAACTCAGAATGGAGATATAAGGAAATTAAGACCTTTCCTTAACATTGGAACAGAGGAGGACTGGATATTAGTAGTATCCTGGTTAGTTTTTTCATTTAGTCCTAAAGGTTGTTATCCTATTTTGGCAGTTCATGGAGAACATGACTCTGGAAAAAGCACTTTGTGTAAAATGTTACGAATGCTTATTGATCCAAACAAAGCCAATATGAGGAGCAAACCTAAGAACGAGGAGGACTTTATTATAACAGCCCATAATTCTTGGATAGTAGGACTCACCAATTTATCTTCTATCCCCCCATGGCTTTCAGACAGTATGTGTAGAGTAGCTACTGGAGAAGGATTTTCTACCAGGAAACTTTACAGTAATTATGAAGAAGTGATTTTTAATCCCTGTAGGCCACAAATAATAAATGGCATCAATGAATTAATATCAAGACACGATTTAGCCAGTAGAGCCATCTTTATCAATTTGCCGTCTCTAGAAGATGAAAAACGAAAAGAAGAGGACGCGTTCAACTCAGAGTTTGAAAAAGTTAGGCCTGATATCCTGGGGGGATTGCTTGATGCAGTTGTCATGGCCCTAAGAAACAAACCACATGTAAAGTTAGATAGCAAACCAAGGATGGCTGACTTTGCTTTATGGGTAGTTGCTGCTGAACCTGCATTACCCTGGGAAGAAGGTGAATTTTTAAAGGCATACAATAATAACAGGTGTGAGATAATTCAAAAATCAGTGGAAGCTGACTTTGTAGGTAACGCTATTCTTAAGTGGTTTAAAGGAAAAGAGAGATGGGAGGGGACCGTAAGTGAGTTGTTAAATGAATTAGAAGAATTAGTGGGAGAAAAGATAATCAGGCAAAAAGGTTGGCCAAAAAATGCTAATTCTTTAGGGAGAAAACTACCTAGAATAACAAAATTCTTAAGGTCACTAGGAATAGACATAAAACAAAAAGCAAGAACCCAAAATAAAAGGATTATTGAGATAACCAATATCTGTGACAAGAGTGATAAGTATTGTGACAAGAAAAATTTTCTCTTGTCACAACATAACTCTCTAAAATTATTTAAAAATGACAAGAGTGACAACAGTGACAAGAAAATCCTTTCTCTGGATATAAAAGACAAACAAAAAATAACTAACCCACCTCAACAACCTTGTTTCTCGTGTAAGAAGTATAAATGGTGGCTAAGTACAGTTGGTAATTGGATATGTGAAAACTGCAATCCACCAGCGGATGAAAGCCTGGTTGTCTATCGTATATCCAAAGAGGAGGCAAATTGTAATGAATAGAATGGATAAATACGAACAGGAAACAATTATTATTTTTAATGAGAACGATGGAGAGGCTGAGATTTACACAGCATCTCCCAGAGTGGCAAAGGTCCTTATAAGTAGGGGCCTTGAGCCATATAAGACAGAATTTTTAAAAGGCAAAAAGACAGGATGGTTTTTTAAACTGCCAAGACACTCTGTGATCTTGAACCCATCTAACAAAATAATCCGTATAGGAGGACGTCCAAAAAGGGGTGGTTTTGGCCTTGGTGCATCTTGTAACTCATTAAAATCATTGGACGCAAAAAACGCTACTAACACATGAAAACGAAAACATGATGTTTATTATGGGTTAGGTTTTTAAAAGTCGAAAAAATGCAACTGTGAAGCATTTAAGAGGAGGTTTAAAGTATGCTAAGAGAAGATTTAAGTCCCACAACAAAAGAAACAATCAAACAAAACGACCTAGAGGAACTAAAAAAGGATCTAAAGGACATGCTTGGGCTTTTGAAGTATCACCTGGACGATGTGGCTAATCATGTGGGTAATTATCTTGCTCTTGAGAGGGCAATTGAGGAGGGGGATGCTTTTTTGGTTCTTAAATCTAATACTGACAAGCCTAGAGACCTTCAGGAGGCAATTTTCGCCCTTGAGTATTTACTTGATTGCGCTGATGACATCAAGCCAATGGTGTTGGAGTCCATACAAAACAAAATATCCGAGTTAAGCAAAAATGTGGTTGATGTTTGTCAATTTGTTGATGAGGAATTAAATATTAAAAAATCTCAGTAAAAAGGGGGAATGTATGGGGAAAATAGACGATTTAAAGGCCAAGATAATATACGAATCAGACACTAAACGCTTTCACAGGTTCAAGATATTTAGTCCAGACGGATCTATTACTGGCACTGTATATTTTTCAAAATCATTTAAAAAGCTCCCTAAAATTGTGGTATTGGAGAATGAGAGAAGCTCCCAAGATGAAGATATGAGATAACTCAATAACTATACTGAATCATATTCCCAAGCAATAAGATGAGTTGGGCGCCCTTGTGGGCGCTTTTTTAATTCCCAAAATTTTTTCTTTTCCACATAGACACTTAGTAGGTATCCCCTTAAAAGTTCTCCTCTATGTCCTGGCTCTTTTATTATGCAACGTTTATTCAACAAAAATGCAAAATTGTCCAAGAAAAAGTAGACGCTATTAGACAAAAATTAGACATGCTGATTTTTTTCATTATGCAAAGCTATTCAAGAAAAATTCAATATGTGGGTCCTTCCTATGTTGAAAAGGACAGGGGTCGCCACTAGCCCGAGCTATCCCTGCATATATTTTTGAAATTTGGAATGGAAATGGAAATATCGCAATATTTACATTTAGTGCTATCAAATTTAATTGCAAAAGCGCCCGAACTATGCGCCACGTTGTGCCGTATCCAACCATCATCTAAGAAGGACCCATTTTCCTACGTGTCTTGAAATAAAATAAAAAATAGTGAGTGATGTAATTTTCATTGTAAATTGACCCAGTTTGGACCGCATCTCAATTTAGAAGGTAGGATCCAAAAAGCAACTTATAACTTGTCCAATACACTATTGGAGGAGAACACAAATGTATTATTTGGATTATCTTTTTCCCCTGAAATATTTTATAAAAACGTTAATAAAAAAGTGTTTGTTCACAACCCTTTCCTTAGACCTTAATTTTTGTTTAAATTTGCCCTAAGCAATACATTACAGTAACTTCATACCTACTCCATCCTATTTCTCAAAAAAGATTTGCCAATTATAAAAGCATGATATATCTTTTCTCCATCTCAAATAGAGTTGCTAATGTTTTTGTTATTATCTCATCAAAACAATTAGCATTATCTCCCTCTATTCTTAATTTTGATATCCCTACAAAACGACTAACCAAATAAGCTGCAAGATCAGCTAACTGTAGTCCGCAAATCAAGGAAGAGTTCGCTTCTATAGGAGAGCCTCCCACCAAAAAGTCAATGTTAAGAGAATCATTGTAAAATGTTAATTCTTTTTTATCATTTTTATCTTTATCAATAAATAAAATTGCTGATGGTATTTTTTCTTTGTATAATCGCTCTATTAAACTATTAATAAAAACTATTTTTAACCCCTTTTTTTTATTTTTAGGAATTTTATCAATTTTATTTTCTTGTTTTGCTTTATTTATTATTTTTGCATAGTCCGAATCCGGTATATAAACAAAATAAAAAACTTTAACAAATTTTATTAATAATTGATTCATATACTCAAAAATATCTATTCTATCTTCATAACTTACTTTATTCCATTGAGACTTTCTATTAGGATTTACTACTTCTGTAGAGTGAAATTCGGAAACTCCTAATTTAGTTAATTTTTTACTTATATCTATTTGACTATAATCTTCTGAATCTATTAGAATACCACAGTATATACTTAAATTTTCAACAATATCTGGATTAGGTTGACCATGAATATCAGTATCATCACCAAAAATAAGCACTCTTCCACGTACATTAAGTTCGTCTAAAATAGAGTATAATTTTTTCATAAACTAATTTCCTCTCATCTTGAAACCAGTACAAACGACATCTTTTCTGACATATGGGGCTTGTTAGGTTATGAACTCCTTATAAATCCTTCTTAAAAAAATTGCAGTTTCTACATCTTCACAAAATATGTAGGTACCTTTTATCCCTCGAGTTAAGAAAATCCTATAGCGGTTTATTAACAGTTTCAAGGCCTGCTTTTTCGCCACAGTATCTTCTTTTTTTGCTTGGGAGAGTACAACTTTTAAACTGGGCTTACCGATATTATCCTCGCAATTTTTCCCAATTTCCCATTTCCCATTACAATATATAAAATCTCTTCCCCAAACAATTCCTGCAAAATCCGTTTCAAATCCCTGGCAACCATATATGGATGCACACTTTTCAAGTCTGTTCGATTCTCCCTTTACCCAGAAAGGAACATAGTCTTTTTTAGGATCCATAAGCCAATATATTTTTTTGCCAAAATTTTGATAACAGTTAAATCCAGAATATAAAGGATAACCTATTCTTAAATTTTTAATAGAAGTATTATTTTTAAAATCTCCTGGAGATTCCGTAAATGCTGCAATTAGAGCCACCTTAAATCCGATGTCTCTTTTTGCTTCCAATGCAGAGAGTAGTTCCTCAATGCTTTCAAATACTATAAAATCGTACTTCCCTTTCCAGGGATTTATAAGTTCTATAGAAATATTTGCTGGATTATTCAACAAGGCTTCTACAAAATTATGATACTGCTCTCCTCCTTCCACTCTATAAAACCCTCTTAAAAATCGCTCTTTTATAGTCTTTCCTTGTTTTCGTGACTCATCTTTAAAGTTATCTGTGTAACCCTCCTCGTCCGCATTCAGTATTTGACCTTCATCGTAAAAGAGAACAGTTATTTTACCCCTTTTTAAAGCATAATGGATATTTTCTTTTGTCATTCTTTGTGCTTCATCATAAATAACAATGTCTAACTTTTGTCCTCGGAAGTTTTTTTCGGCCACTCCTATATAATTTGCTCTGGGGCCAACTGAATAAAATTTAATTGGGTTACTTAGTCCCCGTTTAATTGAATCAAAAATATTTCTAATTGAATTTATCAATCTATTATTACGATAGGAAAGCAATGTTTGATATCCTTTAGCAAGGGAAGATAGCATAAGATGAATTGCAACTAAAGTTTTACCAGACCCTGGAACACCCTGTATAAGATAAACTATACCTTCTTTACCAGATTTAAGGTCATTAACTATCTCTTCTATGAGTTTTAATTGCTCTATGGATAATCCCCATCCCTTTTCTGCCAAGGTTAAATAGCTCTGATTTTTTATTTCCTCAAAATGTTTTTTTATCGCATCAAATAATTTTTTTGATTGTTTATATTCACCATTTAAAAAATCATAAATAAGCTGTTCATCTAAAGGTGATTTAAAAATAGATAGAATAAAATCCCTAACTTGTTGCGTATCATTCTTATAAAAACATATAACTCTTTCAAAATCTAAATTGATTGAGTCTGGAGTGGCGTTATACATTAAGACTGCGGGAATTATGTCAAAGTGTTCAGATTCTGAATGGGAAAATTTTATTTTCCCAACGTAGTTTTCAACTTGATATTCTGGATGGACTGTTTCATTAATGTCGCTTTTAACAATAAAAGCAGTTTTTGTTTTTTCAGCATATTTCCATCCTTTTAACTCAAAAATGACAACTTTAGGTCTGTCTTTTTCATATTTTCCAAACATCAAAAGGTCTATTCTTTCATTGCTAAACGGCAATCTATACTCAAAAGCAATAGTTAGATTGTAAATTTCAGTATCATTTAAAGTATTCTGCAAATATTTTACTGAAGACTCCCATGCTTTTTGTTGCTTAATATCGGGATATTCACCGTAGACTTGTTTAAAATTATCCTTGAATTGATTTAATACAACTCTGTAGTCTGCGTTCGTAAATTTTTTAATTTTATCAATGTAAATACAATTCATTTTTGCTATACTCCTTGAGTTTGCACCTACAGTTTTTCGGATATTTGAGGTTAGCAGAGCGAATCGGAGAGTTGTGTAGCGAAGTTCCCTCTTTAATGTTGAAACAACATATAAACGTATTCCCTAAAGATTACTTGTTCCAAAATTAGACTTTTTAATATGTATTTTGTATATGCCGCACGATATCATTACATGAAAAATATCAACTAAACCTGGAGATTCTCCTAAATCTATCTCTTCAAGTTACCCATCTCTCTCTATTTTTATCCTACATCCTTTTAGATACTTATTACAATATACTGTTTCAGGCAGGTCAACCTTAAAAAGGTACTAGTTTAGCCTACTCCCTATTGTCTTTAGTTTTTTATAACTGGAATAATATACAGTTTGTTTTGTAAAATTTTCGTCAAATTTCATTTTGACAATAAGGCACCCCCTTTAAATTAGGACCAATGATCTCCACAAGAGGACAGTTTGAGGAGGGAGAGGAAAAACTTTAAAAGGTATTTCAAACAAAAACAAGGCGCACTATAGGCGCACCTTATTTTAAGGTTTAATGATTTTATTTTATAACTATCTGATTTTTCTTACGCGCCCGGGAGGATTCGAACCCCCGGCCTACGGATTAGAAGTCCGTTGCTCTATCCTACTGAGCTACGGGCGCGTTAGAAAAGGACTATATAAAGTGTTTGTAATTTGGTCAAGAGTTTGTTAAACAAAATTTTTTGTAATGAGGAGTAAACCCTGTTTTTTCTAAGGAGGATATCTTGAATAGAGAGCTATTTCCCAATATTCCTTCTGTGGATATAATATTAAAATCTGTGGACTCTGAAAAAAATTTAAGCAACATTCCAAGGACAATTATAAAAGAGAAAATAAATCAATTTTTGGACAAAGTAAGACAAGATATAAAAGATGGCAAAATTAAGACCAGAGAACAACTTTTAGTATGTGTGGATAAGAGCTCAGTTCTAAATTTTTTAAAAAAATCCACAAGGCCAAAATACAGAAGGGTTATTAATGGAACAGGGGTTGTAGTGCACACAAATTTGGGTAGATCACTCCTTTCTCAACATGCAATAGATGCAGTGATAAAAGGATGTACAAGCTATACCAATCTTGAATTTTCCCTAGATACTGGAAAGAGGGGTAGCAGGTATTCTTTGGTTGAAGACCTGCTTTTGGAACTAACTGGAGCAGAGGCTGGATTGGTTGTAAATAACAATGCAGGGGCTGTGTTGATTGTGTTAAATACCCTGGCAAAGGGAAAAGAGGTCATTGTCTCCAGGGGAGAGTTAATTGAAATAGGGGGTTCTTTTAGAATCCCTGATGTCATGAGAAGTAGTGGTGCTATTTTAAGGGAGGTTGGAGCAACCAACAGGACCCATTTACATGATTATGAACAGGCCATATCCCCGAATACTGGGGCCTTGTTTAAGGCCCATACATCAAATTATAGGATAATTGGTTTTCACAAGGAAGTTTCCATTGAAGAGATGGTTGAGCTGGGAACTAGATATGATTTGCCAGTTATTGAAGATCTGGGCAGTGGAAATTTTTATGAATTTCCAGATTGGTTAAATATTGACGAGCCAACAGTACAGGACAGAATAAAAAAAGGTGCCAGTGTTGTTTCTTTTAGTGGGGATAAACTCCTTGGAGGACCACAGGCAGGAATTATTGTTGGTAAAAGGCAGTATATAGAAAAAATCAAAAAAAATCCTTTAAATAGGGCCCTTAGAATAGATAAAATGACCCTTGCTGCCCTAGAGGCAACTCTAAGGCTATATAAAGACAAGGATCTGGCGGGAGAAAATATCCCAACACTTAAGCTGATACTCACACCTGTTTCTACTCTTCAGTCCAGGGCAAAAAGGCTCGTGAAAAAATTAAAGCAAGATTTAGGTGAGTTGTATTCCTTTGGAATAAAAAAGGGAAATTCCCGTGTGGGTGGTGGTGCAAGCCCTGAAAAAGACCTTCCCACCTATCTTGTTTCAATTAAGCCAGGTTTTGTTGAGAATTTGGATGTTTTTAGGTCAGTTCTCCTTGATACTGATCCGCCAATTGTTGGTATAATTGAAGATGATTATTTTATGTTGGATGTTAGGACCTTACTTAAAGATGATTTGCCTGTTATTCCCAACGTGTTAAGGGAAGCGTATAAAATTATTTGTGGAGACTAGGAGGACTAAAAGTATGGAGCTTATACACAAACAAAAGACTTGCTATGAGATTTATAAGGACCATGAAGATAAAATTGATGGTTTTGCACTAGATTATATAGATTTTTTAAATAAATGCAAAACAGAGAGGGAAACAGTAGCCTGGATTGAAGATAAATTGATAAAATTGGGAATATCCACTGATGCAAAGGAGCCTGTTTTTTACAGAAAATTCAAAAACAAGAGTATTGTATTGGTAAGAAAAGGAAAAAGATCTTTAAAACAAGGTCTTAGGATAATTGGGGCACATCTGGATACACCGAGACTTGATTTTAAACAACATCCCATATATGAAAATACTTACCTTGCAATGGTAAAGACCCACTATTATGGAGGAATAAGAAAACATCAGTGGTTTTCCATTCCATTGGCTATACATGGTGTTGTTGTAAAGATAGATGGAACAAAAATTGATATTATAATTGGTGAAGATGCAAAAGATCCTGTGTTTGTTATTCCAGATTTGTTGCCCCATCTTGCATACAAACAAATGGAAAAAAAACTATCTGATGCATTTGAAGCAGAAAAGATGAATGCAATAATTGGATCTGTTCCATGCACAGACAATAGTGATGTTGAGGACAAAATAAAATTTGCAGTTCTTGATTTACTTAATAAAAAATATTCAATTACAGAGGAAGACCTGTATAGTGCTGAACTTCAGTTTGTACCAGCATATAAGGCAAAATTTGTTGGATTAGATGCATCACTCATTGGTGGATATGGACAGGATGATAGGATCTGTGTCTTTTCTGGATTTAGGGCTTTTTTAGAACAAAGGGAACCAGAATTTACACAGATTTTAATTGGTTGGGACAAGGAGGAAATTGGATCAGAAGGGGCATCTAGCGCAAGATCAAGGTTTATTGAATATCTTATACAGGAAATAATTGATGAGAGTGGCGAGTTGTGCACAATTGCAGAAGTGTTTTTAAATACCAGGGCGATATCAGCAGATGTACATGGTGCCCTTGATCCAGATTATCAGGAACTTCACGATAAGTTAAACTCTTCTAAATTGGGATATGGACCAGTCTTTTGTAAATTTACTGGTCATCGGGGTAAGGTTGGGGCTAATGACGCAAATGCTGAATACATAGCTTTTTTAAGGGAGAAACTAAATAAAAAGAACATCCCGTGGCAGATGGCAGAGTTGGGAAAAGTGGATGAAGGTGGTGGAGGTACTGTTGCCAAATTTTTAGCTAGATATGGGATGGATATAATAGATTTTGGACCAGGAATTCTGGGAATGCACAGTCCTTTTGAAATAAGCAGTAAATATGATTTATATGCAACTTATCTCGCCTATAGAGAGTTTTTTAATTAAGGATTTTCTAGGAGATTTTTATGGTTAGTTTGGACCAAAAATTACTGCAGGGGGAGGATTACAATATGTTACTTGCATCGGAGAAGGCAAGTGTAATAACTGTGTTAAGTTATCTAAAAAGGATAGGGGTTCCAGAAGATGGTAGATGGCAGACATTGATTTTATATCTCAGGTATATTTCTGATTATAACTATTTGACATTGTCACAAAAGCAGCAGATCCAGGAACTTTTAATAAGTGTTATAAAGAAGAAAAAATTTGATTTCTCCGAGTACAATAGAGTGAATAAACGCCTGGGAGACATACTTTTTGAACCTTATAAAAATAAGTTATCAGAAGTGTTAAATGAATTTTCTGAATTAGTTAAAAAATTTGCTGAAGTATCTCAGTTAAGAAAAAAGCATATAGAAAACCTTGAACAAAAGACAATAGATATAATTGAAAAGACAGATGATATAGAACTTGCAATAAAGAAGATAAAAAAGTCTTTTAAAAATGTCATAAATATATTAGATGAGGATATAAGAAAATTATATGAAGACGTGAAATTAGATGGCCTTACTTCCTTATATAACAGAAAATTTTTGGACATCTATTTAGATAGCATTCTTAAAAAATGTTCAAAAAATAAACTTCCATTTTGTGTATTAATGTTTGATATAGATGACTTTAAAAACATAAACGATAAATATGGACATAGAGTGGGAGACCAGGCTTTGATTATTGTTTCAAGAATAATTAAAGGCATGTGTGAGAAATTTTTAATAGAAAAAAACAAGGGCAATTTATTCCCAGCAAGGTATGGTGGAGAAGAATTTTGTATACTTTCAGAGGGACTTGATTCAAAGGAGGGATTTGATCTTGCGGAAAAGATAAGAAAATCCGTGGAAAGATATAATTTTATTGTTAGAGATTGTGATGGAGAGGTAATAGAGACAGGCGTAAAAATTACAATTAGTGGTGGTGTCTCATCTACCTATGATGGCCAAAAATCCGGAGAAGAGTTGATTGATGAAGCAGATAGAGCTATGTATCGGGCTAAGAGGTCAGGGAAAAATAGGGTAGAGGTGTATAGATCCAATGGTTAATTTTGGGAAACTTATCAATGTACCTAAGGATAAAATCCAATCAAATGGGAGTTGGCTCTTCTCAAAACTCATTTCAGAAAGACTAAATATAGAGCCTTTTAAGAAAAAAACTTTGTATCCCATTATAGTTGAAGAAAAACAAGACTACTTTGATCTTATTTTTGGATATGAGGTATTACAGTCAATATCTGATCCTTATGTCCCTGTAATAATAGCTGACATGGATGATCTTTATAAAGGGCTTATAAATCTGGAATTTATAGACTCAGAATTTAAAAATTCTGGGAAAATAATAGTTTGTGCAAGGTATTTTGATAAAGTTTTAAGCAAAGGGAACAGAGAAAAGGAGTTTTTTGGTATCTTTGATACTATTTTGAACAAAAAGGAAATTTCTAATTTATTGGAATGGGTATCACTTCCAGAAGACTTTGATGATATATTGATAAATGAAAATGTTTCAATAGATGTTGTTGAAGACCTAAAAAAATTTAGCTATGATGAAATAGTATATATTATTCCATTTTTTCAAAATATTAAGTGGGGAAAAAATAAATCAAAAATATTTTTAGAACTTTTATATAAGTTGAAAAAGAGAGATAAAGTCAATGTAAAAACCATACTTACTCCCATATCTCATCTTTTAGAAAAAGATTTGTCTCCCAATGACAAGATTCAAAACATACTAAATTACTTAAGAGACAACTGTTTCCCAAATATTAGGTCTTTGGAAAAAGAATTTATGGTTAGGGTTTTTAATTTAACAGATAAAAAAAGAATAAAGATTACTCATTCCAATGGATTTGAATTAGATGAGATATATCTTGAAGTCACACTTGATGATTCTTATACTATAAAAGAGCTTATAGAAGACCTAAAAAATAAGAGCAGTGAGTGGGACGAATTTTATACATGGTACAAATCTAAATTAAATACAGAGTAGTTTTTCTAAATGGATGATATTTTAAAAAAAAGTATACAAACCATATTTATAGATAATGAAGTAAAAGACAGTGAGATATCAAAATCTGCTTTCAAGAATGCAGGATCTATCCCCATAATTTATGGTGATTTTTCAAGCCTTGAGCCAAGTGATTTTAAAAAAGACTGTGTATATTTACTAAAATATCGTGGGAGATTTTATAAAAATTGTCCAGGAACCAAATTTTATAATTGTTGTGGTTATAAAATACTCCATATAGGAGAAGGTTGTCCTTTAAATTGTTCATATTGTATATTAAAGGCGTATTTCACACATAACACCATAAAGGTATGGGCAAATCTAAATGATCTTTTTTCTGAATTAGAAGAAATATTTAATACCAATAGATTCTTCAGAATTGGTACTGGTGAATTTACAGATTCCCTGGCCCTGGAATCCCTTACAAATTATTCGTCTTATTTGATTGAGTTTTTGTCACAGTTTAGAAATGTAGTTCTTGAGTTAAAGACCAAGGTTGTTGATTTGTCCTGGACAGATGTGGTGAAAGATCCCCGCTTGGTCCTCCCAGCATGGTCCCTCAACGCAATAGACATCCCCATAAAAGAAGAGATATATACAGCTCCCCTTGAGGAAAGACTAAACGCTGCTGAAAGGTGTGCAGATATGGGCTTTAGGGTTTGTCTTCATTTTGATCCAATAATTTACTATCCAGATTGGGAGAGGGGATATAGTAAGACAATAGAGATGATTTTTGACTATTTAAAACCTGCAGACATTGCCTATTTAAGCCTTGGATCTTTTAGGGGCATGCCTCATCTTTTTAAATTCATAGAAGAAAATTGGCCAGAGTCTGATTATATTTATCATGGTGAGTTTATTAAGGGTATTGACGGAAAACTCAGGCTCTTTAGGCCCATCAGGATAAAACAATTCCGTTTTATGGTGAATCTCTTGAGAAAATATGGGGTTGATAAGCAGATATATTTTTGCATGGAATCTGATGAGGTATGGAAGGCTACTTTGGGTTACACCCCCAGGGATTTAGGTGGGCTTGCCAATCATTTACTCAGGCTTTCTTTTGCACCATTTCAATGAACCATATAATGGACCCCAAAAACTGGACAGAGGAATAAGGTGGATGTTAGCCTGAAAGGACAGAGAGGAGGCAAGGATTAGATGGGTAACATCCGGAAGAGGCACAACGGAACATTTAAGGCAAAGATAGCACTGGAGGCACTGAAGGCGGAGAAGACGATCTCAGAGATATCCAGTGAATATGGGGTACACCCAAGCCAGGTGAGGCGATGGAGAAAGCAACTTATTGAGGGACTACCATCTATATTTACAGACAAGAAGAAAAAGGCGGAAAAGGACAGAGAGGAACTTGAGGCAGAACTATACCGTCAGATAGGACAGTTGAAGGTAGAGCTGGACTGGCTTAAAAAAAAATCTGAGATACTCACCAAGTGAGAAGCGAAGGATGATAGAGCCAATGAATACAGAGATACCGATATACAGGCAGTGTGAGTTACTGGGGCTGTCCAGGTCTGCGTACTATTACGAGCCAGCAGGAGAGAGTGAATACAATCTGGAACTGATGAGACTGATAGATGAACAATATACGAAGGCACCGTTTTATGGGAGTAGGCGAATGACGGCATGGCTGAGACATCAGGGATACAAGGTAAATCGCAAACGGGTACAGAGGCTGATGAGGTTGATGGGAATAGAGGCGATATATCCAAAGAAGAGGCTGAGTGTATCATCTAATAAATGTAAGAAATATCCTTATTTATTAAGGGGTTTATCAATCAAAAAGCCTGATCATGTGTGGAGCACGGACATAACCTATATAAGGATGAGCAGAGGGTTTTTGTACCTTGTAGCAATAATAGATTGGTATAGTCGGTATGTACTGTCCTGGGAGCTATCAAACACACTTGAAGTAGGATTTTGTCTTGAGGCCCTACAGAAGGCACTAAAAATATTCAGACCTGAGATATTCAACAGTGATCAGGGTTCACAGTTTACGAGCAAGGAATTTACGGGGAGACTTGAGGATGCTGGGATACGAATCAGCATGGATGGAAGAGGCAGAGTATTTGACAACATTTTCATAGAGAGGCTATGGAGGACTCTAAAATATGAGGAAGTGTATATTCACAGTTATGAGACAGTCAAAGAAGCAAGAGAGAGTTTAGAGAGGTACTTCAGATTTTACAATACAGAGCGGTTTCATGAATCTCTTGGGTATAAAACTCCTGAAGAAATCTATTTTGGATGGAGCCAAACAATTAATAAACAGGCTGGAGCAATCCACCTTAAACAACCTCATTTTTTGTCTTGACGTTGGGGTCCACTTTACCAATTAGGCATCTTTAAAAATTTCTCGACTTTGAATTTTAAAGAGACTAACATCAAAGGGTGGATTGGAATATACAAATTCCACCTTCCACAATCTTATTTCACTGTTGCCTACAGCACTGGGCTAGTATCAAAAAATAGCCAGGGTTGTGGTCTATTTTAGGTTGTGCGGGAGATAAAATAGAAGGAGTTATTATGCCACAAAAACAAATAAAGGTAACCTTAAAAACATTAACTCCATTTTGGACAGGGAATGTAGATGGCAAATCTAATGAATTAAAATTAACAAGTATTATTGGTTCCCTAAGATGGTGGTTTGAGGCGCTTGTAAGGGGAATGATGTATTATGCCTGTGATTCTACAAAAAATAGCCAATGCGAGCCTGATATAAAAAATTCTACCGAGGTCTTAAACATTCACAGAAAAATCTGTCCTGTTTGTTATCTCTTTGGGACAACGGGATGGAAAAGCAGGTTTTTGGTGGAAATAGAAGAAAATCAGCTAACATCTCTTTATAATGGAAAAGTGGTTGTGAGATTAGATAGTGACAGAAAAAAATATAAAGGATGGCATTATGAATCAGGAAGTTATGGAAGTGCACAGATTAGATTTGCCTACAAAGAGCAGGTTATAGGGGAAGCAGACGGCAATATAATCAAACTGTCTGATGTTTTCCCTTCTATATTAAAAATATTGCTTTATCTGATTGGTGAATATGGGATGCTTGGAGCAAAGACTTCTATGGGATATGGGGTAGTGGATTTTAAAATAGATGAGAAGGATATTAACATTGCCGAGAATGATTGGGAAAAATTTGAGACATATTTGTCTTTGTTTGATAAAAGATTCAAAGAGGAAGATAAAAAATTACCAAACCTGAAAGAGATGTTTTTTGTTAAATTTAAGGTAAGTGCAAAGGTAAATACAAAAATTGATTATTTGATAAATAAAATGAAAAAGTTTTATCATTATCAGGACGGTATTCTTGAAGCAGTTGTTGACAAATGGAAAAGCAATAACTGTTGTATAACGGCGCCGGTAGTTAGGAAAGAAATTCGTAGCAATATAAAAAGTAAATTTCCCAACGATTCTGAACTTAGACATTTTCTTATGGGAAAAGTAGCTGGAAACACAACAAGATTCTCATCCATTCAAGTCTCACATGTTTATAAGAACCCAAAAAATGGGCTGGAACTCCGTATTTATGGCTGGCTGCCTAATATAGGACCTATTAATGGAAAAGTTCCTGATATTGAAAATTTGCTTAGCTCCTTATTTCAGGGTGTACCATGGAAGAGTTATATTCCTTCAGAAATTCAGAAAGGGATTTGCTGGGATGGAAGTAAGTTAAGTTTAGTAAATAACAATGTGAAATATTTATTTATCAAAAGCCGAGAGGTGCAAAATGGAAATAAAGCATGATTACTTTGCTTTTTTAAAGAAAAATAGATTTAGCCAAATTAGCTATAAAAAGTTCATTCGTGAGCATAGCTTACTCTTTTTCCATGCCAAAAGGGATGCTCTTTGGAAGAATAAACCAGGAGATAGGAGGGCATTATTCTTTAAGTATAAGGATATTGTTTACAATTTATGCCCGGAATTCTTGGACTATGAAATTTTAGAAATTGATTATGGCAAATTTCTCAATAGCTTTAACTTTAAAATTATCCTAAAATTTCCCTTTTTCACTGCTTCTGAAAATAAGTTTTATAGCATCTCTAACCCCATAGCCAAAGAAAGGCCTACAGGACTTCCAGTGCTTAGAGGAAGCTCGCTTAAAGGTGCTTTGAGGCAGACAGCTATAGATGTTCTGGAAAGTAAGATGTTAGAAAGTAACTATGGAAGCAAATTGGAAGACTATGCTTCAAAAGAAGAGGATGAGATTATAAAGCAAGAAGGTAAACAAGACAAGTTCTGGTTTAAAAAAAGAGCCAGAATTGTAAGACTTTTTGGAAATGAAAAGGATGGATATGTAAGCTGGTTTACTTTTAAAAGCCTTTTGGCAACAGGTGGAATAAAGGATGTGAAAAAAATAGAAGAGGTTTTAGGAAAAATATCTAATGCATTTCGGCAGTATTTAATAAAAGAGCAGCGTATTACTGATGATGAGGGAAACTGCAAAGGAAGGCTTATTTTTGAAGACCTATATTTTAAAAAGGTTGCTCTTGATGTCATTACACCCCTTGACAGAAAGAAAAGAACACCTGTTCATGGGCCTATCTACTATGAAGTTGTGCCTGCTGGCGAAACGGTCGTAGGTAGAATCTTATGGTTTCCATTTGATTTAATAGCGAAGCCCAAAATAGATGTAGATGAGATCAGAGAAGAATGGGAAAAAGACAGAAAAATAATAGTAGATGCCTTTAATAGATTAAAAGAAATCGGCATTGGTGCCAAGACAAAGGATGGCTGGGGGAGATTTGAATGGGAGGAAGTATAAATGGGACTAAAAGAGCTTATAGATAAAAGAAAAGACATCCTTTTGGCTGAAATCGGGGCGTTGATACATGACCTTGGGAAGTTGAGTGAGGAGTTTGTAGACCATTATTTACTAGACAGTGATAAGCTATGGGATGGAGATTATCATCCTTACATATTAGTTCCTAATAGATTTTCCTTTGATGAACATTTTAACGCTTTATGGAGTGAGTATAGTCAAGGGAATTTTGTAGAAGTTGAAAATGGAATTTTGAATTTATTTTTGCAAACTGAACCTGTATTAAACTCCTTGAAGAGAGAACTACAAAAAAGAATTAAATTAGAAAAAAAAGGAAAAATAAAAACACTTGCCCAAATAAAAAGCGCTTTATCTCACGCAGGAAAACCTTATTCAAATTCATATTTAGGTCAAAAAATAGATGAAATTAGCGATAGAATTTTAAAGCCGTTAATGACTATACAGTTATGTTTTAATAATGCTGATAAAACACAGTATTTTTTAAAAGAACAGCTAAAAGAATTATTAAACAGTATATTCACAACACTTTTTAATGAAGATCTTACGTTAGCAAATTTCATCTGTGAACACAGCAGTTCAGACACTCCAAGTAAAACTTTAAGTCATTTAATAGCTAAGAAAGATGGTACCGACGGTATAGACTCTGCCATTGATAAAATGGTTTCTGAAGATTGCAGATATGTAATGCAATCCAAAGACCATACTTACATTGCCAATGCCTTTGGGTATGAAGGACAAGGACAAAGGATTGATTTAAGCCTATCAGATTCAGATGAGAAGTCATTAACCAAGATACGGGAAAATTATGCAAATAAACTTGCAAGTATTCTAAATATCCTAACTGCCAATCAAACAAGCATTTCAACATGGATTGAAAAGAGGAAAGATTTACTTAATGAAACCAGAAAGGCTTTCCTAAATGCCCTTGGGGAGACCCGTAGGCCGGCCAATGATGTTACATTATGGGACCATTCCTATTCCGTGGCATCCCTTTATAAAGCTGCCCTGTCGCAAGTGCTTATTTATGGCTGGAAAGAACCTGAAAAAATAAAGTGGCGACTTCTTGCTATTCGTTTTAATGGAGCCAAATTTTACAATCAGGTGTCAAAGATTGGAGATGTGCTTGGAAGAAAAGGGCTTGTAAAAAAGCTGCTTGATACCATTAGGGACATACTTGAAGTGCTCATTCCTATAGGTAATGAAATTTATCGGGATGAACATGGAAGCGTCTTTCTTGTGCCTGAAGGCGTGGAAGAAAACAATATTTTGGAAATTACTGAAGATATTTGGAACTCAATAAAAGGAATTCAACTTAAGTCTATGCTGGATTTTAAAGGTAATTGGCAGGAGCAAAGCTTAGAGAACATATTTAACCATAAACCTGTCAACATGAAACAAATGATAAAAAATTTGTGTTCTTTTATCTCTGAAGGCCTTTTAAAACCTGAAGTTAAGTTATTTGCTTCTTCAAGGGGTGCTTTAAACCTAAATGACGCTGTTGAATTCAAGCCAGACCCCAAACCTGATATAAGCAGGCTTAAAGAAAAATGGAGAGATAAAACAGCAGGTTATGAGAAGTGCTCGGCCTGTGGTTTAAGGCCAATCCCTTTAACAAGGGAAGAATATTATCTACTCAAGGATAAAGAATGGGAAAACCTTTCTGAAAAAGAAAAGAACAATATTAAGGCCTATGAGCGAAAGGTTTGCCTTGATTGCCTTAAACTAATGCAGAACCGGGTAAAGGAATGGGCTAATGATGAAAACAAAAAGTGGAGTAAAGAAGAACTTGAAAGGCCATCATGGGATACCTCTATCTGGTTGGATGAAGTGGCAGATGAAAACAACCGCTTAGCCCTTGTTTATATTAGTTTTGACTTAAGCAGGTGGCTTAGTGGAGAAATGCTAAATACCTTTTTAAGCAAGCCGTTGCTTGATGAAACATTCAAAAAGGAATTTGGAGAACTTGAAAATGTAACTGATTACAATCAGTTGGTTGACTTGATAAAGGAAGCCTTTGAAAAGGATGACTTTGGGCATCAATCTTCTGTAGCTAAAAAAGATGGGAATAACTTGACAGTAGAAGAGTTGTTTAAAGTGTTGCTTGGAATTAGAAAAGACAAAAACCTTCAAAAACAAACCAAGTGTAATAAGCCACACGAGCTCTTCCAAGTAATAGTAGAAGAAAGAGAACCTGACTGGGAGAATAAATATCCTTGTCCTTTATGTGTCACAAAAGGTGATAATAAGCACAAAGCTCTTGTTTTTTTGCTGCATCTTACCCGCAAACATCCATCTTTTGCCCGTTTAAGAAGAATTTGGGAAACGACAAGGAATTTTGGAATAGAAATGTTTGAATCTGCAACAAATAAGATTGAGAAACGAGACCGAACAGTTATAACCTTTAGCGCCCGTAGTCAGAAGTTTCGAAAAACCCATACCTACTGGTTTAAGGATAACAAAGGGGCAAAATGCGAGCTGGTAGTTTTACCTGAAGAAAACGGCTCCCAAATGAAGGCAGCTATAATAACTGCCTCTGATGATTTAAATTTAACCGCTGGAGATAGATTAGAACTTTATGACGAGAATTTTACTACTTATTATGACACTATAACTGTCAAAAGAAAAAGTGAAGAAGAGCATTTTATTCCTATTATTCCCTATCTTTTTGAGCCTTCTAAGACCATGTTTTTTGTCCCATTAAAAAATGTGTGGGAAATTATTACTCATATCAAAAAGAAGTATGAAATTAAGTTTAATAAAGTTCAAAACAGGCTTCTTATAAGGCTTGGATTTGTGGCCTTTCATAAAAGAACGCCAATGTATGTGGTGCTGGATGCTGCTGAAAAGTTGTGTTCGGGAGAGGTTCAATCTGAAAAGCTGGAAATATGTGATATTTCTAAAATGGATTCACGAAAAGTTGTCAAATTGAAACTGAGCGATGGTTATGATTATGATTTTTATCATGCTACAGGCCCTTTTGATAAAGAAGACCCAGGTGACCCCAATAAAGAAGACTTCTTTTATCCCTATTTTATTGTTGAAAATGACAACGGCTGGAAGGTTTATGTAAAAGAAAAAGATGATAGAGGCAGCTGGGAAACAATCAAGCATGTAACATATTTAACTAAAGGGGATAAAGTCAGGTTTTATCCATCTTATTTTGATTTTATCTGGATTGATACTAATGTAAGGCGACTTGATGCAGGAAGTAGTAAACAAGAAAGAAGGCACTGGCTTTTTAAAAAGGCTTCTCCTAAACCTTATAAACTAAAGGCCATTGAGGATTTTGAACGATTAAGGAAGCTTTTAATAAATAAATTACATCTTACTTCATCCCAATTACTCAATGCCTACGGATTTTTGATTTCCAAGCTTCAGGAATGGAACTTAGAAGATTCCGCTTTGCCAATAGATGACCCAATATTTGTAGGGTTTGTTGAAAACATTATATTGAACATTCCTTTCAGGCTAAAAGTAGGAGAAGAAACAAAGAGAGGTGCTATAACAAGAGAGGATTTTGAATTTTTTAAAAACACAATGCTTAATGGAATTTTCTTTGATTTTATAGATATGTGGCACACTGTTTTAAAAAGGGGATTTAAGGAAGGAGGATAGAAGAAATGAGTAATGAGGCTTTTAAGACCAAAAGGTATCTGACTATTGCCAAAGAGCCAGTTTTTGTGGGAACAGGTGGCTACAGAATAGGGAGGGTCGATAATACCATTGTAAGAGATCCAGCTACAAATCTACCAAAGATTCCAGGGACTACCATTGAAGGAAATGCCAGATATTACAGTTGGTTGCATTATAAAACAAATAATATGCCAATTAATTTTGGTTGTGCAAAGGGTAAAAAGACAGAAGATAAAAATCCATGTGGAATATGTCCTGTTTGTTTAACCTATGGATTTGCGACTGAAAATAAGGCTCAAGCAGGTCTTGCCTACTTTTCTGATGCCAGAATCTTATTTTTCCCTGTAGCCACTATGATTGGAACAGTCTGGGTAACTTCGGAGGAAATTGTGAAAGAATATATTGATGGTGCCAGTATTGATGGAATTAATAAAGATGAATTTATTGCATCTGATACTCTTATAAGTTCATTACCAACGACAGACGATGGTAAAAGAGTCTTAAACTTCGGCTGGATTATGCTGGAACATAAAAATGATGGCGATGTTAGAAACTGGAGCAACTGGACTCTAAAAAAGGAAGCAGAAAACGATGAGATTACTAATTTAGATACTGTATTTAACAAAATAAACAAAAGACTTTGCATCGTTTCTTCAAATGTATTTAGCCATATAGTAAATTCTAATCTTGAAACCAGAACATCTGTTTCCATAAATCCAGTAACAGGGGCGGCTCAAACTGGTGCCTTATTTACCTATGAAGCCCTGCCAAGAGGCACGGTTTTTGTTCTGGATGTTACCTACGAAAATCCGGCCAATTACAGAAAAGATGAATCTATTGATACTATCATTGAAACAGTGGAAAAAGGCTTTGAGCTTTTCTCTAACCTTGGAATTGGAGGCATGGGAACAAGGGGATTTGGAAAAATTGAGGTGTTAAAAGAGAATTGGAAGGAAAAAGATTTTTGGGAAGGAATAAAAAATTTGGTGAAGAATTTGAAAGATGGATACTTGGAGCTATCAGCTCAAATAAGTACCAAACAATCTGAAATTGAAAGCGAACCTGATGAAAATAAAAATAAAGAGCTTGAGAAAGAAAAAGAGAAATTGTGTGAGCAGGCTGGGGATATTTCTAAAAAATTGAGGTTATGGAAATTTTATGTTGAGGGAAAAAAATCTACTTTAGAAAGGCAAAAGGAGGGAGTTGAAGAATTAATAAGCCTCCTTTCAAACATTAACATGTACGATAAATATCTTGATATTCCTAATGGTTGCAACCAGGAGGTAGAAAATGGAAGCAACTAACCTTGATAAAATATGTGCTGAATATGGAATGGATTTGTTAAATATACCGAAAAAGTTGTATGAAAGTGCAAATAAGGAAATAAAGAGTTGTTCAAACTTACAAGAATTAAAGGCTAAAGATTACGATAGGTCTGAATTGCAAAATAGTTTAATAGAGTTTTTAGGTTTTAAATTAGTAGATCCTTTGGCAGAAGCAAAAGAGTGGAGAGAAAAAGACTTTACTAAAAAGAAACGTTCAGAAGAATCATTAGAATTTAACCCTAAGGAGTATGAAACAGAAATCACCAAGGCCCTTGGTATTCTGGTAGAAGATGGCCCGTTTGCCTATATGATATGGCTTAAATCTCAAGATAAAGAACCACATCAGGCAATGCTCATTCAAACAGGCAGAATTTTGGGAGAATTGAATGTCATTAAAAAAATAGGTACTAACGAGAATTTAAAAGCAAAGATAGAAGATAAGTTTCTGAATGCGTTATCTGATCTTACAAAAGCCCTTTTTATCAAGACCATCCTTGAAAAGATGCTTACCTATGCCCGTTATAAAGCCAAGGCCATGCAAAATGAATAGGAGTGAGACAATGAATATTTTAGAAATAAAACTAAAGTCCTTATCTCCAATTGCCATAACAAAGAGGGTTTTTGGCCCTCTGTATGAAACAGAGATTTTTATACCTGCCTGGACCATGTGGCATACTTTTGTAAAACTCTATGCCTTAGCCAGTAATCGTGATTATAAAAAAGCAGAACAAGATTTAACTAACCTCAGATTGACCAATTTTTATATTCTGGAGCATAGCGATATCATTGTTCCATTTAAAATGGATAACGATGATAAAAATTTTTCTTTTGATAAAAGGGGGTATGTTACCTCTGAATTTAAAACTGCCATAGACCCATTATCCAATACTTCTCTTTTGGGAGCCCTTTATGAACGGGAATTTATCAAAAAAAAAGACTTCGTTGGCTGGATTAAAACTGAAAATCAGGTACTTAAAGAGTTTTTTACAAGTCTCAAAGGTTCAATTTTCTTTATAGGGGCTGATAAAAATACGGGCTTTGGCAAAATAAAAATTGAAGAAGTTTCAGAAATCTTTTCTGTAAGTGGTCAATATGCAAATAAAATAAGGGACTCATTAAGCAGGGCGGATTTGGGAAATTATATTATTCCGCCAGAGTTTACTGGTAAAGAAGAATTGTATTTTCCGCTTATTTTAAGAAGATGGGATGAAGAAAAAGGAGTAGGGATGAAAGTAGAATACGTAGAGAATATTCAATAAAAGGAAGTTATAAAATCATTAGTACAAATTGGTAATATGCGGAATTTGAAAAAATAAAATCAGAACTAAATAGAACTCCGAAGGGATGAATAAGATACAAGTCGGGAAAAAGCTCTATTAAGATCTGCAGAGGATGTCGGGGTGATAGACTCATCAAACCTTAGTATTGAGCAAGTGCTGCACAACATATTAACCCAAGTTTATCAAAAATGATAAACTCTGGCTATGAATAATGAAGGGAAGTTATATGATAAATTTTTCAATTTGCCCTCATGACGCTCAAAGTAATCTGCAATTCTGGAAAGATTTTGCAAAACAACTTGAAATAAAGCTTGGAGAGAAGATAAACTTTGAACCTTTCTTTTCTTTTAAAGAAGAGGAAGAAAAATTAAGCTCTAAAAATTATCATCTATATTACTCTAGTCCAGTTAAAGCACCTTATTTATATCAAAAAGGTTATAAAGCAGTAGCCAAATTTAAAGATCAAAAGGATCAGTTATTTATTATTGGCAAAAATCCAGATGTAATTAAGAAAGATTATATAAAAGTAGCTATTGCTGGAGGCAAACCCCACTATGCTTTGATAGATTTTGATGTTAAATATGCTGAGGTTATTTTTACAGATAATTTTCTTGAAGTATTTGAGTTTGTATTAAATGGCAAATCAGATATAGGGGTTATGAATAATGAAGTCTGGGATAAGATAAAAGATAAAAAAGATGTAAAGATAATAAGAAATACTTTTTTTGATGTTATGCACATATTTATGGCCCATATCAGTGTGTATGACAAGGTTAAATCTCCATTATTATCCTTTGATTTTTTAGAAGAAGCCAGCGACAAAGATTTATTTCAGGTTATTTCTATATTTGATAGGCTTAAATTCTTCGCAAAAAAATGGGAGGAACATGATATAGCAACTGCTATTTTTGATTTAGATAATGTAGGTGTTGTTATTTATCAAGAAAAACTTGTATATGCCAATAAATTTACTTATAAGCTGTTTGGATATTCAAAAGAAGAAGCTTTGTCAAAGACTATTTTAGACTTTATTTATGATGAAGATAGGGAAAAGTTACTCAATTTTATAGAAAAAAGGCTTAAAGGGGAAAAATTTTCAAATTTTTACCATGGAATTAGAGGTATAGATAAATATGGTAAAATTCATATATTGAGTGTTTTTAGCTCTACTATTTTATATAAAGGAAAGAATTCTGGATTTTTCATTTTCTTTGATATAACAAAGCATGCAAAAATAGAAAGGCTCTACCATCTGCTAAGAGAAGTTGACACGGCTATCACCAAATCCACGTTAGAAGAGGAGATGTTTGAAAGGGTCTGTAAGGCATTGGTTGAGAAAACTGGTCTTAGATTTGTAAGGGTTGCAACCAAAGACACTGAAGACAGCCCTTATCTTAGGGTGTTACATAAACATGGAGAAGATAAGGGTTATTTAGATAAGGTTAAGGTATCATGGAAAGAAGATTTACCTACTGGAAGAGGACCAACTGGAACGGCATTTAGAACAGGTAAGATAGTTGTAATATCAAACACCCAGAAAGACCAGAGATTTGTACTCTGGAAAGGATTGGCAAAAAAAACAGGTTTTTTGTCAGTAGCTGCCATTCCCCTAGAAGATGAAAATGGTCATATTAAGAATGTAATAACTATGTACTCCTCTGAGCCAGGTTTTTTTGATGGAGAAGTGTTATCTGTTTTAAATGAAATAAAATCAGACTTAGAGTTTGCCATAGAAAGATTTTATGAAATAAGGAACTCCATAATTCTTCAAGATGCTCTTGAAAAAGCTCCATCCTGGGTTCTAATAACTGATGAAGAATCTAACATTGTTTATGTAAATGAGTTCGTGTGTCGAATAAGTGGGTATTCTAAAGGAGAGCTAATTGGAGAAAATCCCAGAATATTTAAATCTGGAATTCATCCAAAAGAGTTTTTTGAAAAATTATATAAAACAATAGAACCTGGAAAACAATTTTTTGCAATTTTTGTCAATAAAAAGAAGAATGGGGAGCTTTTTTATATTGAGCAGACAATATTTCCCATAGTAATAAGACCTAACATAAAAAGGTATATGAGTATTGGAAAAGATATAACTCAAGAAGTTAAAATGCAAGATGAACTAATAAAAATAAAACAAAGTGATGTACTGACTGGTTTATACAATTTCAATGGTTTTCTGAGTATTGTAAGCTCTCAACTAAGCACAATATCAAAAGGACAATATTCTGTAATGGTGCTAATTGATATTTTTAACTTTAAATATGTAAATCAGATATATGGTTTAGAAACTGGAGATTACGTATTAAAAACAGTGGCAAGTAGATTACTATTATATCTTCCTGGATCTATAATCGCAAGAATTTCAGGAGATGAATTTGGTATTTACAAAGGAAATTTTTATTCAGACGATGAGATAGAACATTTTATAAATGGATTAAAATTATTATTTGATGAATCTATATCTATTGGAGAAGATAAAATTAGTCTATCTTTCCATGCTGGAGTATCATTAGCTCCAAAAGATGGAACAAAATTTAACGAAATTTATGAAAAGGCATCAATAGCTTTACGATATTCAAAAGAACGACAAGAGAATACAATTTTGTTTTATGATATAGATCTTGATAAAAAATTAATTCAATATACAAATACCCTAAATCTTATAGAAAGGGCATTAAAGGAAGATCTATTTGTCTTATACTATCAACCATTCTTTGAGGCTCAGACATTAAAATTGAAGGGATTTGAAGCACTTGTCAGGATTAAGGATAAAGATGGAACCATCTACCCACCTTATGTATTTATAGATATGTTGGAAGAAAGTAAATTTTTACTGGATTTTGAGAAATGGCTTGTAAATAAAATTTATAAGCAAACTAAAAAATGGAATAAATTACTATCATTTAATATATCTTTAAATGACTTTACCAATGAAGAGTTTATAGAATATTTATTGAATTTTAATTTTGAAAATATGGCTATCATGGAATTGACTGAAAGAATTTTTGCACAAGATTTAGAGAAAATAAAAACAACTTTAACAAAGTTAAGAGAAAAAGACAGGCTAAAAATAGCAATAGATGATTTTGGAACAGAATATTCGTCATTAAGATACATAAAAGAATTACCATTAGATGAGCTTAAAATAGATATTTCATTTATAAAGACTATTACACAAGATTACAGGAATAGGGCTTTGGTAGAAACTATAATACTTTTGTCTAACAGATTAGGTTTTATAACAGTGGCGGAAGGCGTGGAGACTGAAGAACATTTGAAGATTTTACAGGACATGGGTTGTAATTTTGTACAGGGGTATCTCCTTGGTAAACCCATGCCAGAAAAAGACGCTGAAAGACTTATAGAAGAGCAAGCCAAATAATCTTCAACTTCATTAAATGGAGGTGTTTCAAAAACTGTGTAAATT
>NZ_BAAIEW010000004.1:0-104369 GCF_054654515.1 Desulfothermus okinawensis JCM 13304
TGCTTTCTTGGCAACATCCGCCATGATTAATGTCCTGTCTTCAATTTTATTTACATCTTTTTGCTCCAATAGTTTTACAATTGATGCTGCTGGCAATTCGCCCAGTTGGGGGTCAACAGGACCGAGGACTGCATTTTCACTCATAACAATTTCATCTGCCGAAAGGGCAATCAATGTTCCTCCACTCATGGCATAGTGGGGGACAAATACAGTGACCTTTCCTGGATGTTTTTTTAGTGCCCTGGCTATCTGGAGAGAAGCAAGAACAAGTCCACCTGGTGTATGCAAAATAAGGTCTATTGGCATGTCCTTGTCAGTCATTTGAATTGCCCTGAGCACTTCTTCAGAATCATCAATATTTATAAATTTGTATACAGGAAATCCCAAAAAGCTCATGGTCTCCTGTCTGTGTACCAGCAGGATTACCCTTGAATTTCTTTTTTTCTCTATTTTTGCTATTAGTCTTTGCCTTGCAGACTCTATTAGCCTTTGCTTTAAAATTGGCTGTAGTGCCGCTATCATAAAAAAGAGCCAGAATAATTCATTAAAGGTCATGGTAGTCCTCCGTTATTGGCAATTTAAATTTAATTTAATATAAAAATCTATAATAAAACTCGTCTGGATAACATTCCCTGCAATAGGACTTTTTAAATAGTCTGTGAACTATAAGTCCAAATATAAAACCACCGATATGGGCCCACCAGGCTATCCCTCCTGCATTTTGGCCAACAAATATTGAAAAGGTACCTGATATTAGTTGAGATAAAAACCAGAATCCTATGAATATCACGGCTGGAATCTCAATAAAGTATGGAATAAAGAAAATTGGAATTAAGGTAATAATTCTAGAGGTTGGGAACATGATCATATATGCACCCATAATACCTGAGATAGCACCTGATGCACCAATAGCAGGTATAGTGGAATTTGCATTAAAGATAAAATGGGTTAAACTGGCAAAGAGCCCGCATAACAAATAGAAAATAAGAAATCTTGTGTGTCCCATTCTGTCCTCAACATTATCACCAAATATCCACAGCGCCCACATATTACTGATTAGATGGAACCAGCTGCCATGTAAGAATATATTGGTTAAAAATGGCCAGTAATTGTCTATGTGTAGCCCAACAAAATATGCCCACGTTGGATGGGTATATCTTGCTGGCACAAGACCAAAGATATAAAAAACAGAATTTAAAACATCTGGGGGAAGTGATACTTCTATAAAAAAGATTAGAGTATTAATTGCTATGAGAAAATAAGTAACAAAAGGTGTTTGTCTTCTGGGGATTATGTCTTTTATTGGGATCATAAGATACTCCTGTAAGAGATTACCATATTTACTTTTAAGAAACAAATTTAAAATGTCAATGTGTTTTTTAGGGTATTTCAGTAACTGTGTAAATCCTTTTTTAAGTAAAATATATGTTGAAGTGATAGTTGTATTCTAACTCCTTTATCTCGTGTAAATAGGACCTAATGTCATTAACAGGACTTTCACTTTTTTAAGTTGATTTTAGTGTAAATAATAACTAATATCAAGTAGTTAGTTGTATATTTTTTGTAAGACCCCACTCTTTATTTTATATCAAAAGTCAGAGAATATTTCAGCTTGGGGTGAGGTAGGTTCTTCTATAAAACGTCCAGGTTTTCTTTTACCAAAATGCCAGCAAAGACAGCTGTGTAGTGTCCCCATGGATTCCATTATCTCGTCTGTACTTAGATTAATTCCTTTACAATGTTAATTTGCATCGGTTAGACCAATATCCTCTACCATTCCCAGAATATAAGACGTTTCCACCGAAAGAGTAGTGTCTAGGGGCAAGGGCATTAGCAAGTAGCTTATATGGCGTGTTATTTGATGTTGATACATCTTTTATCACTTAACATCTTCAAATGAAAATTTGAAACTGTATTTCTTTAACTGGAGGTTAGGCACTGCACGTGCAGCAAAGACTACGCGAGAAGGAAAATCACCTGAAACTAAAATACCCCGGACAGGTTTATTTTGTGATTCACCAATGGCACCCATATAAGAGAGTATTTGGGTAATAGAATTGGGAGTTGCAGACCCAGCTTTAAGTTCTATGACCACAATAGTCCCTTGTTGATCTATTGCAGTAATATCAATTCTACCTGCTTCTGTTGTTAATTCTTTACCTTCATCAATAATCTTAAGTCCTTGCTCAAGCTGTTCAATATTAAAGAGAAGAGCTCTCTGAAGGTCACGCTCGAGTCCAAAAGTTATTTCTGTGGCCTCTATGACTTCCTCAGCTTCCAAAGATTCGGTATATGTTCCCATTGTTAAATGGGCTTTTATTGCACTAACTGTTCCAGGAGATACCCCCACCTTTTCAGCGATTTTCTCTCTGCTTAATTGCCCTTCTTGTATTAAATTAATGATTTCAGATCGTTGATTTTCAGTTATTGAACTCATTTATTTCTCCTTGAAAATGAGGTATAAAGTTTCTACGTTTTGCTAAGTGCAAAGCATTTGGGCCAACGAAGTAAGCTGCTAAATCCGTGTTACACAAGTTTAGCTTGGTACATTCTGATTATACACTTGTTTATGTCCGAGTATTTTTTTTGAATGTATCTCAGAGCAACACCAATTTCAAGGGGATGAGTGGCGGAACTATGTGAGACAGTTGACAAACTTAATGTTCCCCGTTTTGGGTGGCTTCAATAAAAAAAAGCCACCCCGAATTTGAGGTGGCTTTTTAAAACCTTCCACTAGATATATTTTATCTTCTAGATCTTGCTTCGTTTACTCTGAGTCTGCGTCCGTCTAACTCTTTTCCATTGAGGCCTTCGATTGCCCTATTGGCTCCTTCATTGTCCATCTCAACAAAACCAAAACCTCTGGACCTTCCAGTTTCCCTGTCCCTGATTAAATTAAAGGACTGAACCTCGCCATACTCAGAAAAAAGTTCCATTACCTGTTCTTCTCTTGCGTTGTAAGGAATATTTCCCACATACAAATTCTTCATAAAAAAATCTCCTAAAAAAATAAATTAAAAGTTACACATGTGTAAGCAACTGAAAAGACCCTTTCACATTTTAGTTATAATGTCAATTAAAATAAATAAAAAATAATTTTTTATTATTTATTTCTAAATATTGACTAATTTAATCTGTAAATTTAAACTTTTACAGTAAACGTTAGTAGGTAAATGAATGTGAAAATAGATAAATACAAAAAAATAATTTTTGTTCATAAAGGGGCATTTGGTGATTTTTTGCAAATTTGGCCCTGTATTTGTAACATAGTAACAATTTTTAAAAATAAAATTGAATATTTTTTTTACGGAAAACAACATTATAATTATTGGATAAGACCTTTAAATATAAATATTCTTCCGTGGAAATATAGGATACATCTGGACAAGATATATTCAAATGGGAAACTTTCATCAGAATTTGACGAGTGTTTAATTATTTGGTTTGTGTTAAAAAAAATTATAACAAGCAAAAAATACAATAATTTGGTCTTTTTTAAAGGAATTTTAGATGACAAAGAAGAAAAAGTTTGGAGACAATACCTTAACCACTTGGTGGATTTGGGACTTAGACATCCTGTAGATTGGAAGAAAATATGGGAATCTTATTTTGTTGGGACACAAAATTCAAATTTTATAACAATTTTTCCAGGTTCAGGACATAGACTCAAAAACTGGCCTATAGAAAATTTTATGGGATTAGCAGATGCATTATTGTCCATGGGAGAGCAAGTTCGGTTTGTGGTTGGTCCTGTTGAGATAGAGAGGTTAGACCTAAAAGTTTTATCTAGATTCCCTGTTATAATATCTCAAGATTTTGAGACATTACAGAAGACAATATTGGAGTCTAAATTGGTTATAGGAAATGACAGTGGCCCAATGCACCTGGCTGGTTTTAATGGTGTTCCAAACATAACTATATTTGGACCTACAAATCCAAAATTATGGGCACCAATAGACTCTTTAGTAATATCACCAAATATGGATTGTTCTCCTTGCACGTCCATTATAGATATTAAATGTGATAAGATGTTGTGTCTTAGAAGTATAAGTTGGGAGATGGTGTGGGATAGCATACGTGGCCTTTTATAAAAGACAGATCCAGGGATTTTTAAGCATTCAATCTGCCTTGACATCCCCATATAAAGAAACTATTTGTTCTCCAGTTTAGTCAATCTGTCTGTTCTGGTGTTCTCTTTTTTACCCCTCCTAAATATACTCAATTTGAAAAAAATAGGAGTCAACTTATGACAAATATCCTCTTTTCCTTTTCCCTTTTTTCAGTGCTAGGTTGGTTGTTGGAAGTTACTTACAGGTCATTTGTAAATAAAAGGTTTATTAATCCAGGACTCTTAAAAGGACCATATTTGATATTGTATGGAACTGCTGCACTGGTTTTATGTGTAGTGGCCAACCTTATAGGTAACTTAAATATTGTCTTTAAAACACTGATATATGGTTTTATCACAACGACTTTTGAGTTAATATCAGGGGCGATTGCCCTTAAGTTGTTTAATATACGACTGTGGGATTATACTGAAAACAAATTTAATTATAAAGGGCTTATTTGTCTTAAGTTTTCTATCTACTGGACTATTTTGGCTCTATTTTTTGACTACTTTATCTATCCAAGGTATACTAAATTTCTGACTCATGTTCCCCTGTCAACTAAGATAATCTTTGGTTTTGGTATGATACTCTGTATGGTAGTTGATTTTTCAAGGGTATTTAGGGAGCATTTTTTTAGTGAAAAGGAGGAGGAAGTCCTAAAAAGGGAATTTTTGGACATTGTTTTGGATTATCTAAGAAATCCCGCTATATTAAAATTAAATGAGGCATCTCATCATAGGGATAAGACAAGGCTTATGCATGTGATGGAAGTGGCATATTATAGTTTTGTAATTGCCAGAAAGATGTCTTTGGATGTATCGTCCACAGTTAAGGGGGCGATGTTGCATGATCTATTTTATTACGATTGGTTAAGGGAGGGACCAAGGCTCCATGGTTTTAGACATCCAAAAATTTCCCTTGAAAATGCAAAAAAACTATATCCTCTATCTAAAAAAGAAGAGGATATAATAAAAAAGCACATGTGGCCGTTGACCCTAACTCCTCCCATGTATTGGGAGTCTTTAATTGTGTCAATTGTAGATAGTTTTTGTTCTTTTAGGGATTATCTCCCCTGTTTTAGAAAGTATCTATTTAAAAATGAAATAGAAAATTTAATTATGTCTAAATAATTTTTGAGTGAGAAATTTTTGGGAGGCATTTTTTCATGGCAAAATATATAGGTATTGATCTTGGCTCTACAACTGCAAAGATTGTGGTATATGACGAGGAATTAAATGTAATATTTCACAGATATATGAGACATAGGGCAAGGGTAAGAGATGTGCTTATCTCTGAGTTAGAAGCAAATAAAGATCTTTTAGAATCTGATTCACTATATATTGCCCTCACAGGTTCAGCTGCTATGGGCCTTTGTGAAGAACTTAATCTTCCCTTTGTCCAGGAAGTAGTTGCAGCAACTTACTATGTGAAAAACAACTATCCTCAAGTGAAGACCTTTGTTGATATTGGGGGAGAGGACTCAAAAATAGTTTTTTTTGACAAGGACTTTAGACCAGATATGAGGATGAACGGAGCGTGTGCAGGGGGTACTGGTGCCTTCATTGATCAAATGGCATCTCTTCTAAATGTGACTTTGGAAGAATTAGATGACCTTGCTGGAAAAGCAAAAAATATATATCCAATTGCCTCCAGATGTGGGGTATTTGCCAAGACAGATGTTCAGGCCCTTTTAAGTCGAAAGGTGCCCATTGAAGATATAGCAGGTTCCATATTTCATTCAGTGGCCTATCAGGTGATTAGTGCCCTATCAAGGGGAAGGTCAATAGAGAGAAAAGTGTTACTTGGCGGTGGACCCCTTAGTTTTTGCAAAAATTTGAAAAAGGCCTTTGCTAATATTATTGGCCTAACTGACGAGGATATGATTTTAGATGATACTTCCTACTTGATACCTGCAAAGGGTAGTGTCTTGGTACCTGGTCCCAAGGCACCAATTGGTTTTAAAGAACTTATGGATAGGTTAAGTGAATCCAGAAAATGTTCACAAAGGATAAAAAAGGGTTCTTCCTTACCAGTGTTATTTGAAGATGAGGAAGAGTTTAATAACTGGAAGGAAAAACACGATAAATTTATGGTGCCAAAATTAGAGGATATTAGAGATCTGGGAGATCACCTTTTTCTAGGTATTGATTCTGGATCAACTACTACCAAGCTGGTGGTCATTGATGAAAATAAGAGAATAATTGGAAAGTTTTATGGGCCTAATAATGGGGACCCAATTTCAGTTGTTACAAAAGGAGTAAGTAAGATTGTAGACAGCCTTGAATCATTGAAAATTAGACCTCAGGTTGTATGCGCATGTGCAACTGGCTATGGGGAATCTTTAATAAAAGCAGCGTTTTCTATCCCTTTGGGCCTTGTTGAAACAATGGCACATTTTATGGCTGCTTCCTACTTTGAACCAGATGTTTCATTTATCTTAGATATTGGTGGTCAGGACATGAAGGCCATAAAGATAGAGAGAGGGGCCATTGTGGACATCCAACTAAATGAGGCCTGTTCCTCTGGGTGCGGGTCGTTTATAGAAACCTTTGCCAAATCTTTGGGATATTCTGCTGAGGAATTCGCAAAAATAGGTCTTTTTAGTAAGGCTCCCTATGATCTTGGAATAAGGTGTACTGTTTTTATGAATTCAAGGGTGAAACAGGCCCTAAAAGAAGGGTCCTCAGTCTCTGATATATCTGCAGGTCTGGCTTATTCAGTTATAAAAAATGCCCTGTATAAGGTTTTAAAATTAAAAGATATTTCCTATTTGGGCGAGAGAATAGTGGTTCAAGGCGGGACATTTAAAAATCCTTTGGTTTTAAGGGCGTTGGAAAAGATAATAGGGAAAGAGGTGGTAAGGCCAGATATTGTGGAACTCATGGGTGCCTATGGTGCTGCCCTTTTTGCCTTAGAGGAATATAAACAGGAGCCATCCAGGTTTAGTCCTATTGAAATGGGCGATATGACATCTCAGGTGGAATTTGAAACAAAAGAGGTCAACTGCAAGGGGTGTGAAAACAGGTGTCAGGTCTTAAAGATGAAATTTAAAAACAACAAGATATTTTATACTGGAAACAGGTGTGAGAGGATATTTACAAATGATGCAAATGAATTTGGTAAAAAGGGAAAAAATTTAGTAAAAAAGCAGAGGGAGATGTTGTTTAATAGGGAGTATTTACCTTCAAGTGAACCAATTTTTACCTATGGAATACCCAGGGTCCTGAATATGTATGAAGAGTTTCCCTTTTGGTGTACCCTTTTAACTTCACTGGGATTTAAGGTAGAGCTTTCTTCTTCTTCAAATTTTGCCCTTTATGAAATGGGATTAAAGTATGTAATGTCAGAAAATGTATGTGTACCTGCCAAGATAGTACACAGTCATATATTAAATCTTATACAAAGGGGTGTTGACAGGATTTTTTATCCAATAGTGGTTTATGAATCTACTGAGTTTAAAGGCACATTTAATACTTATAATTGTCCTGTGGTAACTGGATATCCTGATGTTGTAAAAAGCAGCTTGATAACAGATGGTCTGGATATTAAAATAGATAGCCCTCCAATTAGTTTTAAAAATTTAGATCTATTAAAAGATCAACTTTATATGTTCTTTAAAAAATATAAAATTCCATATAAAAAGGTTTCAAATGCAGTTGATAATGCCCTATTGGAGCAGAAAAAGTACAGGGAAGAGCTTAGAAGATTAGGAAGAGATTTAATAGTTGAATCAGAAAGAGAAAATAGAAGAATAGTTATTTTAATGGGCAGACCATATCATATTGATCCACTTATAAATCACGGTATAGATGAACTCCTTGCAAATCTTGGTGTACACGTTATGAGTGAAAGGGCATATCCTTTGGATAACCAGCAAAATCTACAGGATATAAATGTGCTCACCCAGTGGGAATACTCCAACCTGCTTTATGCTGTGTCAAAAAAAATCTGCAAATCAGATTTTATAGACGCTGTTCATTTAACATCATTTGGTTGTGGTCCTGATGCAATAGTTAGTGATGAAATAAAAGAGATCTTTGATAGGAACAATAAGATATATTCCCTGATAAAAATGGATGAGATTGCAAATTTAGGAGCTGTAAAGATAAGGCTTCGTTCAATGCTTGAGGCCACTATTAGGAATAAAAGGAAAGAAGGTACTAAAACTGCTACAAAAAAGACTTCATACAGGGTATTTCAAAAGCAAGACAGGACAAGGACGCTTATAGTGCCTTATTTTTCTCCATTTTATTCACCTCTGATTCCATACGGTTTTAAGCCCCTTGGCTATAGGGTTGAAGTACTTCCGCCCCAGAGTCAGAATTCTTTGGAGTGGGGGCTTAAGTCAGTAAATAACGATATGTGTTATCCTGCAATATTGGTAGCAGGGGATATTGTATGGGCATTTAAGTCAGGAAGATATGATCCATCTAAAACAGGGGTAATATTAACCCAAACTGGGGGACAGTGCAGGGCTTCCAATTATGTTTCCCTGGTGAAAAAGGCCCTGTGTGCAATGGGTTATTCTGATGTTCCAATAGTTGCAATTGCCAATGAAGAAATAAATCCTCAGCCAGGCTTTGAAATTGATAGGGATGACTTTTTTAAAAGAATGGGCATGGGAGTAATCTTCGGAGACTGCTTGGCCAGGATGTATCTAGCCCTTGCGCCAAGGGAGAGGATAAAGGGCTCGGCTAAATACCTACATTCTCTATATCTGAAGAAAATAGGTGAGGGGATAGAAAAAGGAGATTTTGAATATTTGCTTAATATATTGGATGGGGCAGTAAATGAGTTCAATAATCTTCCATTGGAGAGGCTCAATGTTCCAAAAATAGGAGTGGTTGGGGAAATTTTTGTAAAATATAATTTTTTCTCCAATCAAAATATTATAGATTGGCTCACATCAAAAGGCGTAGAAGTTGAATTGCCTCCTATTCAGAATTTCTTCGCACAACGGTTTATAAACGAGGCATATGATCAGAGGGTTTTATTTAAGAAATCAATTAAAGATTTAATCCACCACTGGATCTTGGAGATCTATTCAAGGTTTTATTTGCACAAGGTTGAGCGTATATTTAAAAAATTTAGATTTGCTCAAAGGGACCTGGGACTGAGGAAGCTGGCAGGGCTAACAGAGGATGTGGTCAGTTTAGCTAACCAGGCAGGGGAAGGATGGTTGCTCACTGCTGAGATGATTTCAATGTTAAAGAGGGGCGTAAATAATATAATTTGTTTGCAGCCCTTTGGGTGTATTTCAAACCACATTACTGGAAAGGGCGTGGAAAATAGGCTCAAGGAACTATTTCCAGATTTAAATTTACTTGCAATAGATCTAGATTCTGGAACAAGTGAGGTAAATGTCTTAAATAGGCTCCATATAATGCTTACCCAGGTCACTGAAATTGAAGAAAAGAAACACAAAAATGGACTTATCAGGGCTGGAATTGATATGATCCCAAAGATATGGTTATATGACATGAGGGCCATTAATAATCATATCTTTTTGGATATTGAAAAGTGGAAGACATGGATGTGGAAACTGAGATCCTGGGATAAGACCAAAATTAGACTTAAATAAGCTTTAATTTCCATAAATAGATGTTACTTTTCTGATTTTTTAAAGGGATTGTGCTTTTTTTAATAAGGGTACAGTGTACACCTTTTTTTTTAGCTGTGTCAAAGAAATCAAATGTCCTGTGCCTTTTGGGAGTGCATATATAAAATATCCCTTTCCTATTTAGGGTCTTTAAAATAAAATTTAAAATGGGTTCATGGAATCTTTTTTCATACAGAATGTCTGATGCAACAATTATATCCAATGAATTTTCCTTGTAACAGACCTCTCTCCAGTCCCCCTGGATACAAAGGGAGCTTTCTATCCTATTTTTTTGAAAGTTTTTTTTGCAAAAAATAAGGGATCTATAGGACAGATCCTGGCTAATTAGCCTTGCACCGCAAAATTTTAATATAATGGACAAAAGGCCAAGCCCACACCCAAGGTCTAAACATGTCTTGTGCCTGAACAAGTGTGGATTAGTTAGGATGAATTTTCCCAACAACAACGACGATGGCCAGAGTTCACACCAGTATGGTATTTTATCATCAGATAACTCATCTTTATTAGATAGTTCCTCCCAAAAACCCTCCAGGTCCATGGGACCTGATATAACATATGACCTGCCCTTGATTTTAACATTAAGTTCCATAAAAGATTATTTTGATAATCTATAAAAGTTTTCAGTTACCCCAGGTTTATAAAAAAGATAAACTCGGGTTAATACACAAGTAACTCCTGACCACCCACCAGTCAATAGATTTGTGAATCATCAAAATACAACTAACTGACAATTTTTGTAATAATATCAAAAAGTTAATTGTAAGTTTTTGATAGTAAACACTTTTTTTAATTGTTTCGTTCATTTTACAAAATCCACTTGACAAATATACAGGTTTTGGGATTATTGTGGAGGTAAGTGGAGATTAGTGGAAATGTTTAGAGGACATGCCTATCGTACCTTAGATACCAAGGGTAGATTAATCCTTCCTCCTGAGTTCAGGGAGATTGTTTTATCTCAGGATGAAGGTGGTCGCATAATGTTAACCAATCTGGATGGATGTGTGGTTGGCTACACATATCCCCAGTGGCTTGAATTGGAACAGAGTTTTAATGAAATAAACCTGTTAAATCGTAGACTTAGAGATTTTCAGAGGTTTTTTATATCTGGGGCAAAAGAGGTGGTCATGGACAGTCAGGGGAGGATACTCCTTCCCCCACATTTAAGAAAGTACGCCAGGTTAAATAGGGACATTGTTTTAGCTGGGGTGGGACACAAGTTTGAAATTTGGGATCAGGAGAGGTTTGAGATGCAGATTAGTAAGGTGGAAGAAGATTTTGACTCCCTTATTGATGATTTGTATCAAAATGGATATGAGTTGAAAATTTAAGATGTGTGAGCTTTATGGTCAAAATAAAGTGCACATTCCAGTTCTAACAGATGAAGTAATTAAATATCTAAATATCAGGCAAGGTGGATATTATTTAGATGGCACTGTTGGTTGTGCTGGTCACACAATAGCAATGTTGGATTCATCAGGGGGGAATATCTTTGTTTTAGGGGTAGATAGAGATAAAGAGATATTAGAAGTCGCAAAAAAAAATATAGAGGAAAAGGGATATACATCCAGGGTTATCCTCAGACATTCACGTTTTTCAAAGGTCTTTGACATAATAGAGAGTATTGGTTGGGGCAAGCTAGATGGGGTATTGCTGGACCTTGGGGTCTCATCTTATCAAGTAGATACTCCAGAAAGGGGGTTTAGTTTTCATTTGCCAGGTCCCCTTGATATGAGAATGGATACAGGAGATGAGAAAAGTTGTTTTGATATAGTGAATTTTGCTTCTTATGAAGAAATAAGAGATATAATCAAAGAATATGGTGAAGAACCCTTGGCAGGTAGGATTGCAAAAAAAATTGTAGAGAGAAGGAGATCTGGGACAATAAAAACCACAGAGGAGTTGGCAATAATTGTCAAAGAGGCATATCCTGGGAAGTGGAGGAGAACAGCTAGAAGGCATCCAGCAACAAAAACTTTTCAGGCGCTGAGGATTGCTGTTAATAGGGAACTAGATGAGCTTAAGGAATTTCTATCCAAGGTGCTTGATTACTTAAGGCCAGGGGCAAGAATTGTAGTCATATCCTTTCACTCCCTTGAAGACAGGATAGTAAAACACTTTTTTAAAACAGAACAAAGGGGATGTATTTGTCCTCCATCTCAACTTTTGTGTACTTGTAATCATGTTCCAAGATTGAAGGTCCTAACTAAAAAACCAGTTGTTCCAAGTGATTATGAAGTGGAATTAAATAAAAGGGCAAGGAGTGCAAAACTAAGGGCTGCAGAAGTCTTATGAAAAAATATATTGTAATTTGTCTATTAGAGGTTGTTGTAACCATAATCTTATGTTTTTTTATCACGTGGATGAATGTAACAGAAATATCAATTAAGTATGAAGTGTCCAAATTACGATTAGAATATAGAAAAAAAAAAGAATTACATGATAAGCTAGAAACCGAAGCAAGTGTACTTTTTTCTCCTTATGGGCTCAGGGAAATAGCGAAGAAGCTGAACCTGGAAAATATTGATCCATCAAGAGTCAGAAAGATAAAATAATGTTTTTGTCAAGAAAAAGTAAGACGGATTTATTCACTATAAATATAAAGATAAAAATAATATTTTTTTTACTATTCCTTGGCATTTTGATTCTTTGGATAAGAACATTTTATGTACAAATAATCTGGAGAAAAGACCTATTAAATAGGAGCAGGTCCCAATATTGGAAAAAAGAGCTACTCCATGGGCTAAGAGGGGATATCTTTACATCAGACAATGTATTACTTGCAACCAGTGTGATATTAAATTCAGTTTTTGTTGTACCCCAGGAAATTGACAACTTAGATAGTACCAGCAAAAAATTGGCAAAGATTTTGGGTTTAAATCCAATATATATAAAAAAAAAGCTTAAAACAAAGAGAAGATTTGTGTGGTTAAAAAGGCGTATCTCAGATAAAGAGGCCCAACAAATTGAAGCACTTGGTTTAAAAGGGGTACATTTAACACAAGAGACTGCACGGGTATATCCTCAAAAAATAATGGCTGGGCAGTTAATTGGATTTGTTGGAACTGATAACCAGGGGCTAGAGGGTCTTGAGAAGAGCTTTGACAGGCAACTTTCAGGTGAAAAGAAATACTTCTTAGTTCAGCGGGACGGCAAAGGACACCTGTTATATGCCCCGGGTCAGCTTACTGGGACCATGGCAGGTGAAAACCTGGTTCTCACTTTAGATTCCAGGATACAAACCATTTGTGAAAAAACACTGGCACTAGGGGTAAAGAAGAATAAAGGGAATTATGGGATGGCCTTGGTGGTAGATGTAAAAACAGGTAATATTTTGGCCTGGGCCCAATATCCTTTTTTTAATCCAAATTCCTTTAGACATTCATCCCCTACAGTGTGGCGGAACAGGATAGCCCTGGACATGTTTGAACCTGGTTCCACTATAAAACCCTTGGTTGTTGCAGCGGCAATGGAGAATAAAGTATGTGATTTAAATAAAATATATTATTGTGAAAAGGGTGAGTGGAAGTTTGAAGACGTAGTAATCAGGGACACACACCCGCACAAATGGCTCTCTGTATCCAGGATAATTAGATATTCCAGTAATATTGGGGCAGCGAAAATTGGGCTTGATCTTGGTGCCCCAAGACTCTTTACCTTTTTAAAAAAGTTTGGCTTTGGAAGTACAAGCCATCTTCCTTTACCCGGTGAAGCCAAAGGGCTGCTGAGGGATGTGTCTCGTTGGAATAAGGTAGATCTTGCAAATATTAGTTTTGGCCAAGGGATATCAACAACAGCCCTGCAACTTGTTAGGGCTTATCTTGCAATTGCAAATCACGGTATTTTAAAACCCCTTAGGCTTACTATGGGAAATGAACGCGAGGATGGTGCAGGGGATATAAGAATAATCTCTAGGGAGGTGAGTGACGCCATCTTAGGGGTATTAAAAGATGTGGTGGAAAAGGACGGGACAGGTAGATTGGCGAGAATTCCTGGAATGGAAATTGGTGGCAAGACTGGAACATCTCAAAAGGTCGAGAATGGTAAATACAGTAAAGACAAATATGTTGCTTGTTTTGTGGGACTTTATCCAGCTATAGATCCCAAATATCTCACATTTGTTTTAGTTGATGAGCCTAAAGAGAACATATATGGCGGGGTGGTTGCTGCACCTATTGTAAGGGAAATTTTTAAGGGTATATTTCCTCTGGATAATTCTTCTGTGCAGGTCCATTTTAATCAGGGTGTTGTAAAGCCTTCTAACCCCAATAATGGAAAAAAGACCCATGAGAACTTGTCCAATAAATTGAGGTTAAATGGTTCAAAAATGCCAGATTTTAGGGGTATGTGTTTAAGGGAGATCATGGGAATTTTATCAAAGGACAAAATGGTTTTTGAGGTAAAGGGAGTTGGTCCTGTGGTGGTAAAACAATATCCAAAACAAGGATCGCCCATAAAAGGTAGAAAAATTATATTGTGGATGGGAATAAATTAAAAAACGGATACTCATATTATGGATTGGGAGGCCTTAAAACAAGAGGTTAGGCAGGGTCTAAGGGTCAGGATAGATTCCAGGGAAGTAGAACCTGGTGATTTGTTTATTGTATTGGAAGAAAACAAGAGGTTTGTAAAGGATGCCTGTATAAATGGAGCTAGATATTTTGTTGTTGGACCAGAACACAAGGATCTCATTCCCCAAATAGAGGATGTACAAATTGTATCAGTTCTAGATCCCAAGAGATCCCTTGGTGATCTTGCTGCTGCTTATTATGGGACTGAAAAGCAGAATTTTATTCTAATTGGAATTACTGGGACCAATGGGAAAACAACCACGTCCTATTTCCTTGAACACTTACTTACCCATGTTGGCCTTAAGGTGGGTGTTATTGGCACAGTAAATTATAGGTGGTTAGATTATGTGGAAGATAGTGTTTTAACCACTCCAGGATGCATGAAATTACATGAAATTATTGCAAAAATGAGATCACAGGGGGTGGACGCCATAATAATGGAGGTATCCTCTCATGGTCTTGCCCAGGATAGGGTGGCTGGGCTCAAGTTTGATTTTGCGGTTTTTACAAACCTCACCCAGGACCATTTAGATTATCACAGGGATATGGAAGATTATTTTTCTGCCAAGGCAAAGCTTTTTTATAAATATTTGAGACACAAGGGTACTGCTATTATTAATTTAGACGATCCCTATGGACAAAAACTTGTAAATGTCCTTGATAAAAAAATAATAGGTTACACAATTTCCAGTAAAAATATGGAAAAATCCATTTCCGCACACATACTCAGCAGTTTTAGAGGGATGCAGAAAGTTAGATTTTCATATGAAACTAGAGAGTGGGAGATCCAGACTCCTTTTATTGGAACACACAATGTATATAACCTCCTTGCAGCCCAGGGAGTGGGTCTTGCAATGGGACTTAAGCATGAAGTGTTTAAGTGTTTTGAGGAGAATTTTAAGATACCAGGGAGAATGGAAAAGGTGGAAAATAGTAAAGGGTTAAATGTATACATTGATTATGCCCATACCCCTGATGCCCTGGCAAGGGCGCTTATGGCTATGAAGGATATGAACTTTAAACGGACCATCGTGGTTTTTGGTTGTGGGGGTAACAGGGATAGGGATAAACGTTCCAAAATGGGAGAAGCAGCATCCAAATACAGCGATGTAATTGTGGTTACCTCTGACAATCCCAGATTTGAAGATCCAAAAAAGATAATTGAGGATATACTTCCTGGAATAAACAGCTCTAAACCCTTGGTAGTTGAAGTGGACAGAAAAAGGGCCATACAAAAGGCAATTGAGATAATGGAAAAGGATGATGCACTCCTTATAGCAGGAAAGGGGCATGAGACATACCAGGAAATAAAAGGGGTCAGGTATCCCTTTAGGGATAAAAAAGTGGTTTTGGAGATATTGGATTCATGGAATTAAGGCTATATGAACTTGGTTCAATACTAGGCTCCATTGGAAATTACATGGAGTTTCAAGATACTGTATTGGGTTCCATTAAAACAGATAGTCGTCTAGTGGAACCAGGGGATCTATTTGTATGCTTACAAGGCAATAGATTTGATGGTCACAGCTTTGCCAAAGAGGCTGTAGCCAGGGGCGCCAAGGCAATTGTGTCCATGAAGATGTTACGGGAATTGGAAAAAAGTCTACCAATAATTATAGTCAGGGATACCCAGGACGCCTTGCTGCATATAGCCAGACACTTAAGGGCAAAGTTTCAGGGAAAGGTAATAGGTATTACAGGTAGTTGCGGAAAAACCTCCACCAAAGAAGTTGTGTATTCAATATTGTCTGTAAGTCACAAGACAGGAAAGAATTTTAAAAACTGGAACAACCATATAGGAATTCCCCTTTCAATTTTTGAATTTCAAGGGAATGAAGACTTCTGGGTTTTAGAATTGGGTATAAGTAATAAAAACGAAATGGAAAAATTGGCCCAAGTTGTTGAACCTGATGTTGTGTGTATACCCAATATAGGCCCGGTTCACCTGGAAGGACTTCACTCAATTAAAGGAGTTGCCCAGGAAAAATCAAAGATATTAGATTTTATAAGACCAGGGGGATTTGCTGTAATAACTTCTGGTTATCCTGAATTGGTAAAAGAATGCAAAAAGAGAGATATAAATATTGTATATATTGGAGAAGGCACCAACTATAGTGTAAGGTATAATGGATTAAATGAAGATATGTTTGGTGTATTCAGTTTGAATTTAGATGGAAATAAAATAGATGTTATTAGCCCTCTAAATTTAAATACCTTTTCAGAAAATATATTAGCTGCCTCCACAATTGCATATAATTTAGGTGTTGATTTGCAAGATATTAAACAGGGTATAGCTGAAGTTAAATTGCCTGAGCATAGAAATAGATGGATTAAGGTTGGGAATTTTTTTATATTAGATGATTGTTACAACGCCAACCCAATGGCAATGAAGAAGCTATTTGGGGATTTATTAAGTATAGAGATAAAAAGACCTTTGATTGCAATTTTAGGAGACATGTTGGAGTTAGGTGATAGGTCCTTAGAAGAACACATAAATTTAGGAAGACTAGTGGGAAACAGCAATGTAGATATCTTATTCTATAAAGGAAATTTTTATAAAGAAGTAAAGCAAGGTGTGCTATCAATTAAAAATGAGATGCCTATCTATAAAATTGAAGATGATATTGATTTTTTAAAAAAATTTGAGTCAATGGATTTGAATATGGGTACTATTATAGCGAAGGCCTCAAGGGGTGTTAGGTTAGAAACTATAGTAAAACAGTTAATATTAAAAATAAAATCTAAAGGTGAATTTAAATAAATGATGTACCATTTTCTTTTCTCTCTATCTCATTATATTTCTGTTTTTAATATTTTTAGATACATTACTTTTAGATCCATCTATGCGATGCTAACCTCTCTTATAATAGCCATATATATGGGACCTAGGATTATAGAATTTCTTAAAGGGTTAAAGGTAAAACAATATATTCAGGAAGATGTGGTCATACATCAGACTAAACAAGGTACACCTACAATGGGAGGGATACTTATTGCATTTGCCCACTTGATTTCGGTGTTGTTATGGGCAGATTTAACAAATCCATATATATGGCTTTGTATTTTTGTGTTTGTGGGTTTTGGTTTGATAGGTTTTGTAGATGATTATTTAAAAGTAGTCCGCAGACGAAATATGGGCCTCACAAAAGGCACTAAGTTTTGGGCCCAGGTGATTATTGGTGGGATTGCCTTAGCCCTTTTGATAAAACTTCCTGGTTACTCAAGTAGACTTTATTTTCCTTTTTTTAAATGGATACATCCTGATCTTGGATGGTTTTATGTCTTGTTTGCTATCTTTGTGGTGGTGGGGTCTTCAAATGCAGTGAATCTAACAGATGGGCTTGATGGGTTGGCCATTGGCCCAACTGTTATTGTGGCCTCTTGTTTGGCTATATTTTTATATGTGGCTGGACATGTGAAAATAGCCAATTATCTCCAGGTGGCCTATGTGCCAGGGGTGGGTGAGGTCACTGTTTTTTGTGCATCATTGGTTGGCGCTGGGCTTGGATTTTTATGGTTTAACGCATACCCCGCCCAGGTTTTTATGGGGGATGTTGGAAGCTTGAGCCTGGGAGGTACTTTAGGTTTTTTGGCAATTTTGTGCAAGCAGGAACTGGTATTGCCAATAGTTGGAGGGCTTTTTGTAATAGAGACCCTTTCTGTAATTATTCAAGTGGCATACTTTAGATGGACTGGTGGGAAGAGGGTCTTTAAAATGGCACCTATTCACCACCATTTTGAATTGGAGGGAATACCAGAATCAAAGATTATTGTGAGGTTTTGGATCTTATCCATACTCTTTGCAATGTTGGCCCTTAGCACCTTAAAATTGAGATAGGTTTTATGAAAAAAGAATTTAAAGCAAAAAAAATAGCAGTTATAGGTGCTGGAGTATCGGGAATTGCTGCTGCAAAACTTTCTTCAAAAATGGGTTTTGAGACTTTTTTGTTTGAACGGGAAAAAGGTGTGATTGATTCTAATACACTAGAAAAATTGAAAAATATGTCCGTTCAAATTATTGAGGGACAACATATAAGGGATCAATTTACTCATATGGACCTTGTAATTTTAAGTCCAGGAGTAGTTGTACATAAAATAAAAGAGTTAGTTGGATCAGATGTACCAATTATTTCAGAAATAGAATTTGCTTATAGATATATGAATGGGGAAAAAATAATTGGTATAACAGGTACAAATGGCAAAACTACCACTGTTGGACTTATTTCTTGGGTATTAGATAAACTGGGGATTGACCATTTTGTTGGTGGAAATTTTGGAACACCATTGAGTGAATACGTAACTCAGGATAGAACAAAAATTGTACTCCTTGAACTCAGCAGTTTTCAACTCCAAAATATAATAAATTTTAGATCCAACATATCTGTATTATTAAATTTTTCAGAAAACCATCTGGATTTCCATAAAGACATAGATGAATATCTAAAGTGTAAACTCAATATATTTAAAAATCAGTTGGCAGGAGATGTTGCTTTAATAAATACCAAATTAAAATCCGTTTTGGATGGATATAGGTTGAAATCTACTGTTAAGTATTTCTCAAGGACAAATATAAAGTTAAAGAACTTAATTGGGGATCACAATCTTGAAAATATTGCAGCAGCATATTTTGTCTGCAGGGAGCTAGGAATAGAGAAGTCTCAATTTATAGAAGCAGCCTATGAGTTTACACCCTTTGAACACAGACTTGAATATGTTGATGAAATAAATGGTGTTAAATTCTATAATGATTCTAAATCAACGACCCTTAAATCCATAGAAGCAGCTGTAAGCTCTTTTGACTGTCCTGTGCTACTGATTTCTGGGGGAATATTTAAAGGTGGAGATCCATCTAAGACAGGGAAATCAATTAAAGATAGGGTAATAAGTGCCTGTGTCTTTGGTCAGAGTTCAGATATATTTTTTGATAATTGGAAAAAGTACTTTCCAGTAAAAAAGGTAAAAGATGTTAAAGAGGCTGTATTGCATCTTTTTTCCTGTGCAAAAAAAGGTGATATTATTTTGTTTTCTCCAGGATGTTCCAGTTTTGATATGTTTTTAAATTATAAAGAGCGTGGAGCTTATTTTAAAAATGTAGTGACAACCTTAATGGAAGAAAGTTAAATTAAAAGATATGCATAAAAATTTATCTTCATATAAATTTATTATTTTTCCTGTTTTAGTTTTAATGACAATAGGTCTGGTTATGGTATTTAGTGCCAGTAGTATTTATGCTACATCAAAATTTAATAATCCCTATTATTTTATAAAAAAGCAATCTGTATTTTTTATAATTGGGTGTGTAACCATATATTTAGTATCAAAGATTTCAACTAATTTTTTCTATGCAACCAGATATGTATGGTTACTTATATGTTTAACACTAATTGTTTTAACCTTAACTTCTTTTGGAATTAAGGTTCACGGTGCATCAAGGTGGATACCCTTTTTGGGGTTTTCACTTCAGCCAATGGAGTTTTCCAAGATTTTTTTAACAGTCTATTTTGCGTGGTTTTTTGGAGAAAAACAGGAAAAGATAAAAAAGTTTAGTATTGGTTTTCTACCTCCTATTTTAGTGACCAGCTTATTTGCCCTGTTATTAATCTTTCAACCTGATTTTGGTGGGGCGGTGTTTGTGTGTGGAATATTCCTTTTTATGAGTTTAATTGGGGGGACAAAGTTTCTCTATTGGATAAGTTCTCTGTTTCTCTTTATTGGGTCTGCAATTTTTATGGTCATTACCTCTCCATATAGGCTGATGAGGTGGAAGGCATTTTTGCATCCATTTGAGCATGCGCAAAAAGAGGGCTATCAGTTGGTACAGTCAATATATGGCCTGGCAAATGGAGGGATTAATGGTGTTGGCCTTGGGTTTGGGAAACAGAAATTATTTTTTCTCCCTGAAGCACACACAGATTTTATCTTAAGTGTGTTAGGTGAAGAATTGGGTTTTTTGGGCCTTAGTTTGGTATTTTTATGTATTATCGCCATTTTGTATATGGGCATGAGACTTTCTGTTGATATCCCGGATATTAAGGATAAATTTTTAGTTGGGGGGATTACCTTTGTAATTGTATTTTCAGCCTTTTTAAATATGTCCGTTGTACTTGGTATGATTCCTCCAAAGGGGCTGGCAATGCCATTTTTAAGTTATGGCGGATCAAATTTTTTGGCTATGTCCATGGGTATGGGATTAATTTTAAGTGCAATTAAGAAAAATGTCAGTGTCTAAAAAGTGTAGAATTGTTTTGGCAACAGGCGGTACAGGGGGGCACATATTCCCGGCTTTAGCTGTTGCCAGAGAAATTGAAAATTTTGCCCAAAAGCAAGCACAAGTTATTTTTGTAGGGGGCAAATATGGTCAGGAGAAAAAGCTAATCCTGGGGGCAGGGTATAATGTGTATTTGCTCCCTGTTAAAGGGATATTGGGTAAGGGAGTTAGATCAATTACAAATATGGGTTTGGTTTTGTACAGCTCTATAATTTGTTATTTGTGGCTAAAAAAAATTAGGCCTAGTGTTATTGCAGGTTTTGGGAGCTATGCCTCATTTGTACCAGTGTATGTAGGGTATAAAATGGGTATTCCAACGTGTATCCATGAGCAAAATAGTTATCCTGGTTTTACCAATAGATTTTTGGGAAAAAGGGTGGACAAGGTGTTTTTAAGCTTTCCAGATGAGGCTGGAATATTTGAAAAACACAAGACTGAAGTTCTGGGAAATCCAGTAAGACAGGAGATAATTGATGCAGCAAAAAGGGAAAATGGGAATATAGATGGGGGACGGAAAAAGATCAATTTACTAATTGTGGGGGGGAGCCAGGGTGCCAAGGGGATAAATGATGCAGTGATGGATTCTCTTGTTTTATTTAAGACAATGGGAGTTAGTCTATACCATCAAACTGGTGAGTTAGACTATGAAAGGGTTTTGTCTGCATACAAGGCTGCAGGGATAGATAAATACAAAGTGGTGCCCTTTATAGAGGATATGAAAGAGGCCTATCTCTGGGCTGATCTGGTGGTGTGTAGGGCTGGTGCATCTACTATTTTTGAACTGGCAACAATGGGAAAACCAAGTATATTGATACCTTATCCATATGCTGCCAATGATCACCAGAGAATAAACGCAAGATTTTTAGAAAGGGTTGGTGGCGCCATGGTGGTGGAACAGCCTTTTCTGGAAAGCAACTCTCTGGGGAGTATTGTAGCAGATTTAGTTGCTATACCAGGCAAATTGAAGGAGATGTCAAAGGCCGCGCGCTCAATAGCAAGGCCAGATGCCAGTTTAAAATTGACCCAGAGGATAGTAGAGCTTGGTAGATGTTGAAAAAAACAAGGGAAATAGAGGTATGAAAAAAATAAAAAAGGTGCATATGGTGGGGATAGGCGGATCTGGAATGAGTGGAATTGCAGAGGTGTTATTGAATTTGGGATATACGGTGTCAGGGTCAGATGTGGCTGACAGCGAGGTAATAGAGAGACTTAAAAAATTGGGAGCCAGGGTTATAATAGGGCACAGTGCAAAAAATGTAGAGAATGCTGAAGTGGTGGTTTTTTCAAGTGCTATTTCTGATGATAATCCTGAGATTGTAGAGGCAAAACAAAGATCCATTCCAGTTATCCCCAGGGCAGAAATGTTAGCAGAGCTCATGAGGCTTAAGACTGGTATTGCAGTAGCAGGGACCCATGGAAAGACCACTTCTACTTCCCTTCTTGGAACAGTATTTATGGAAGCAGGATTAGATCCAACAGTAATTATAGGAGGCAGGCTCAATGCCTATGGTACAAATGCTGTTTTAGGCAGGGGGGAGTATTTAATAGCTGAAGCAGATGAGTCAGATGGCTCATTTTTGTGCTTGTTTCCCATAGTCTCCATGGTCACAAATATAGATGCTGATCACATGGATTTTTATCCTAATCTGGATGCCATTAAAGAAACATTTTTAAAGTTTATGAATATGGTCCCTTTTTATGGAGTGAATGTGGTTTGTGGTGATGATGAAAATATAATGGAATTAATCCCCCTGGTAAAGAGATCAATTATAACCTATGGCTTCAAAGAACATAACACAATAAGGGGCGAGATAATAGAAACAGGAGCCAAGTCTAAGTTTAAGGTGTTTATGGATGGTGAATTTTGGGGAGAGTGCATTATAGGTATCCCTGGAATCCACAATATCTTAAATGGCATGGGAGTAATTGGTGTGGCCAATCACTTTGGCATATCAAAAGAACACATAATAAGGGCATTGGAAGGCTTTAAAGGAGTTGGAAGGAGGCTAGAAAAAGTTGGGGAGATTGGGGGAGTTTTAGTTGTTGATGACTATGGTCATCATCCAACTGAGATAAAGACCACCCTTAAGACAATAAAAGATGTGTATCCAGACAAGAGACTGGTTGTGGCGTTTCAACCTCATAGATACACAAGGACAAAGGCACTGTTTGGTGATTTTTGTAAGTCTTTTGGGCTTGCAGATGTGTTGTTGGTGACTGAAATATATCCAGCTTCAGAAGATCCAATTCCAGGAGTTGATGGAGAGTCTCTGGCCAAAGGAATTAAACAATTAAGTAACACCAATGTAATTTATTGTGAGGATCTAACCAGCTGCCTTTTAAAGGTAAAAGAAGTATTAAATCCTGGTGACCTATTACTTACCCTTGGCGCTGGAAATATCTGGAAGGTGGGTGTCTCATATGTTCATGAAAGGGAAGAAATATGAAGATTATTTCAAGGCCCAGTCTTGATAAATTGACTACAGTTGGCATTACTTCGAGGTGCGAAGGTCTAATTGAGGTTAGAGATGTTAAAGACTTAGAGGAGACTTCCAATTTCTTTAAGAAGAAAGGTGTTAGGGGTATATTTTTAGGAAATGGTTCCAATGTGGTTCCGGGATCTAACTTTCTAGACTTATTCTTAGTACGTCTTTTTAACAATAAATTGGATATAGTTAAAGAAGATAAAGACCATTTAATAATTGAGGTTGGAGGAGGAGTACCTTTAAAGACTCTCATAATGTGGGCCGTAAAAAGGGGATATATGGGCCTTGAGAATTTAATTGGAATCCCTGGTACTGTTGGTGGGGCTGTATGTATGAATGCTGGATCTTATGGAACAGAGATATTTGATGCTATATCTAAACTCACCCTTTGGCATGAAGATAAAGGCTTAGTTACTTATGTAAAGGATGAGCTGGATTTTTCATACAGAAAATTTATTTCTCCTTTTCCTAAAGGGTTATGGTGTGTTTTTTCCACAACTATATCTTTTAAAAAATCAGATAAAAATTTACTTTTAAGCAAAATAAAAGAAACTTTTATAAAGAAAAAAAACACTCAGCCAATTACATCAAAGACCTGTGGCTGCGTTTTTAAAAATCCCATACAATATCCTGCTGGATATTTGCTGGATAAAAGCGGTATGAAGGGTTTTTCAGTGGGAGATATTATGTTTTCCAATATCCATGCGAACTTTTTGATAAATAGGGGAAAGGGTACACCTTCTCAGGTAATGGAGATTATAGAAATAGCAAAAACAAAAGTATTTGAAAATTTTGGGATAAATTTGGATCTTGAAGTGAAGATATTATCTTAAAATGTCAAAGAATATATATAAAGGGGATAAAATATCCGTTAAAATCTTAAAGATATTTGCAACTTTTATAAAATATTTAATTTTATATAGTTTAATAATAATTTTATTTTTAGCTATAAGTTGGATATTGATAAAGAGTTATAGATATATAACTACTACAAGTATTTTTTCACTAAAATATATAGAAATCAATGGTTTAAGATATTTAAGAAAGAATGAAATATTACAGAAAATAAATGTTAATTATGGACAAAATATTTTTGATATAAATTTATTTGATATAAAAAAGAAATTATTAAAAGATAAATGGGTAAAGGATGTATTAATCAAAAGAATAATACCCAATAAAATAGTTATAAATTTAACTGAAAGGGATCCTATATTTATTTTACATGAAAAAAAAACATTATATTACATATCTAAAGATGGAACAAAGATAGACAGATATGGAGACAAAATACTTGATTTACCAGTTTTAGAGTTAGAAGACGAAAAATTCTTATCCAAAATAGATGATTATTGGACTTTTGCAAATACTACCATAAGCATGGATGCCATTGGTTGGGTTTATATTGGAAAATTATATATTAAACTTTATGATTATAAAAACAAAGTTCTATGGTATATAGATACAGATAAGTTAAATAGTAGTATTAAAACTGCGCATTTAATTTGGAATGACATAAAGAGACGGGGTGAGGCAACTAATGTTGCCAGGATTATAGTGATTAATAGATTGGCATGGGTAAAGATAAGGAATTGATGCTTAAAAATTAAATAGGGGATAGCCATGGCAAAGGGAGAGGTTATTGTGGGACTGGACATAGGCACAACTAAGATATGTACAGTTATAGGAGAGAATAAGGGTGGACGGGTAAATATAATTGGCACTGGTGTTAGTTCATCTTCTGGCCTCAGAAAGGGAGTGGTAGTGAATATTGAGCAGACGGTGAAGTCCATAAAGGACGCCTTAGACGAGGCAGAGCAGATGAGTGGGTGTGAGATTAGATCTGTTTATGCTGGGATAGCAGGAAGTCACATTATGGGGTTTAATAGCCATGGTGTCATCCCTGTGAGGGGTCAAGAAATAACGAGAAATGACATTGAAAGGGTCATTGATGCAGCAAAGGCCGTGGCGATTCCGTTGGATAGGGAGGTAATTCACATACTTCCCCAGGAATTTATTGTAGATGATCAGGGAGGCATTGAAGATCCCTTTGGGATGTCAGGGGTGAGGTTGGAAGTTAAAGTGCACATTGTAACTGGTGCAGTGTCAAGTGCCCAAAATATTATTCGTTCATGTCACAAGGCTGGATTAGACGTTTCAGATATTGTATTGGAACCCTTAGCATCTGCCTATGCCACACTCACAGATGAGGAAAAGGAAATTGGGGTAGCATTGGTGGATATTGGGGGTGGTACCACTGATCTTGCGGTCTTTTCAAATGACTCAATAAAACACATTTCCATTTTATCCCTTGGGGGGACAAATTTGACAAGCGACATAGCCTTTGGTCTCAGGACCCCCATGAGTGCCGCAGAAGAGATAAAGAAAAAATATGGATGTGCCTTGTCAGATCTGGTTCAGGACAATGAGGTCATTGAGGTCCCAACTGTTGGTGGTAGGCCTCCACGGAGGCTTTTTAGAAAAATCTTGGCTGAGATATGTGAGCCCAGGATGGAGGAAATACTTGCCTTGGTGGATCAGGAATTAGAGAAGTCTGGTTACAAGCCAATGATTGGTGCAGGGGTTGTACTCACAGGGGGAAGCTCCCTTATTGAAGGAATTGTTGAGCTAGCAGAGCAAGTATTTGGTCTTCCTGTGAGGATTGGATATCCAATGGGGATTGGAGGCCTAAAAGATGTTGTCATGAGTCCCAAATATGCAACTGCTGTTGGTCTTCTAATATATGGGGCAAAGAAGGAAAATTTTGCAACAAGCTTTAGGATTAGAGAGCGTAATGTGTTTGATAGGTTGCTCTCTAAGATGAAAAATTGGTTTGTGGACATTAGTTAAAGAGAAGGTGGGATGGGCCCACTAAAAAATATTATCAAGGGAAATCAAAAGGAGGAAGCCATGGAACATATGGAAATAGTACCAGAAGGTAATGCCCAGATAAAGGTTATTGGAGTTGGAGGAGGTGGTGGAAATGCTGTAAATAATATGATTGATTCTTCTTTAAATGGGGTGTCATTTATAGTTGCCAATACAGATGTTCAGGCCCTTAAGAACTCAAGTGCAGAATACAAAATTCAGCTTGGAGAAAAGCTCACTAAAGGTCTTGGCGCTGGAGCAAATCCTGAAGTGGGAAGACAGGCAGCAGAAGAAAGTGCTGATACCATTAGGGAACTTTTAATGGGTAGTGATATGGTTTTTGTTACAGCAGGGATGGGGGGCGGAACAGGTACAGGGGCAGCTCCTGTTATAGCCCAGATTGCCAAAGAACTTGGGGCGCTTACAGTAGCAGTTGTCACAAAGCCCTTTTATTTTGAAGGACCCAAAAGGCAACAACAGGCAGAGAGGGGAATAAAAAATTTAAAGGAAGTTGTGGACAGTATCATCACAATCCCAAACGATAGGTTGCTATCCCTTGCATCTAAGAATGCCACATTTGTGGAAATGTTAAAAAAAGCAGATGAAGTGCTGTACTATGCTGTTAAGGGTATTTCAGATTTGATCCTTGTTCCTGGACTTATAAATTTGGATTTTGCAGACGTTAAGGCAGTTATGCAGGGCATGGGATTGGCACTTATGGGTACTGGCATAGCAAGTGGCGAAGGCAGGGCCAGGGAAGCGGCTATGAAGGCCATAACCAGTCCTCTTTTAGAGGATGTTTCCATTGATGGTGCCCAGGGTATCCTTATGAATATTTCTGCAGGTCCAGATTTAAGGATTCAGGAAGTGGACGAGGCTGCCAACATTATCTATGAAGCTGCAAGTAAAGATGCACAGATATTCTTTGGAACAGTTTTTGATGAAGAATGTACTGATGAGATGAGGATTACTGTGATTGCAACTGGAATTGAAAAGGGGGAACAGCCAATTGACACAACTATAGAATCTTCTGGTGTGCATAGGATGGGAAATTTGAGGAGGATTGAACATAAGCCTAGACAGACAAATAGGCGTCCTGCTCCTGCAGCTTCAGAAGAGGAGAGACAGCTCCCTGCATACTTGAGGAAAAAATCAGGTAAGGATGAAGATAAAGTAAGTCTCATTCAAGGTCAAAAGGTGGGTGTTGCAAGTGGAGAGGATGATTTTATATTTGAAGATGAGGAGGATTTTGAAATCCCATCCTTTATAAGGAAACAGGTAGATTAAAGGGCAGGGGGAAATCCCCTGCATTAATTTACCTTATATACCCTTGTCCAAGGAGAGTGGTCTATAACTAGACTAAAGTAGGGTTTAAATATTGATGGGCTTTTTAGGAGCATTTGTATCATATTTGAATAATATATAGTGGAGTCCATTATAAACATTTCCTTGGATATTTGATTCAATATTGCATATAAATCAGAGCCATAATCCCAGGTGTACTCATGGGATTTTCCCTTATTGTCTACAATAATCAATCCATCGAGCTTCATTTTTTTATTGTTTACAACCAAAATACCTTCTTCTGTATTTAGGCTTATTCTACCTCTAAGGCTTTGGATCTTGCCTGGAAAGGCAGTACCTGTAACTATATCCCATGTCCCAAAATAACTTATCCAATATGCTAGTTTTAGGTTTTCCCAGGAAAAAACCAGGTATTGAGGGGGGATATTAGAAATATTCAATTTTTTCTTTTTAAGGGAATCTAAAAATAATTTTGCCTTATCTGGGCCCATTTTATCCAGTTGATTCACTGGATCAGATAAATATATCTGCCAGATTAAGGGAATATCTTTATATTCTTGCCCATACTTTTCTTTGTTGTTTTTGTAGTCTATTAATTGGCTATTTGTTACATATTTGATTATGTTGTTTGCAAGTAGAGGAGAATTTGAAGTGTGTACCAGGGCCAGGGGATATAAAAATGGACCATCGTGAATTCCCCCGTCTCCAAAAGAAGGCCTTTTTGCATAGTATTGGCATGCATAACCATAGTCCCACCATTGCCAAAGCCTTGCATCCTTAGGAACTATCTTTGATGCCTCAATAAATGTCTTAGCATATACCTTGGGAAAAATAGGAGTAGGATTAAATTTCAAGGCTATTTGTACAATGGGTATTAATATTAGAATTGATATCCCCAGTTGAAAGAGCCATCTTCCTGTCTTTGACAGGAGGTTTTTAAACATAAGCCCAGTTCCAAAGCCCAATCCAACACCAATTGCTACTCCACCATACATGGCAAACCTATTTCCAAGCTTTATGGACAAAATTCCAAGCAAGAAAAATACCAAAAATATCAAATAGGAAGGTCTTTTTATTATGAGATAAAACAGTCCTAAGAGTCCAATTAAGAAGGTGGGCCAATTGGATCCCATTCTCATAACTGCACCTGACAATTTTAAATTTTGGGCCTCTTTTATGCTCTGGACTACACTGGGTAGTTGTATGGAGTAGGTTTTGTTGGATCCAATGTAATGGGGTAAGATTTTAGAATATATTAAGAATTTAATTATTCCCGAATAGATAATAACATGGACAGATCCCTCAAAAGAGGCAGCTATAACACCCAACAGAACAATAGAATTGTAGACATTTTTGTTGATGCCCTTGGATTTATTAAGATACAAGCTCAATATGATTAAAGTTAATATACCGCTCAAAATGCCAAAAGTAAGAGTATATATTATGGCAAATCCATAAATTGAATCAAAAAAAGGACGTTTTTCCCTTTTATTTTCAATTAATGACGAGATGAAGGCGAGGAAAATAGAAAACAAGATAACAGATTGCCCACTTTTGTAAAACCATATGTAACAGTATCCAATTAGTCCAATTATAATGGGTAGTTTAAGGTTTGATATATTGGGGAGATCTGACCTTTTTCCCTTTTTTTCAAGCCAGATTACCATTGTGGCGCAAAATGAAACAAATAAAGTGAGTATTCCAAAGTCTGTGTCAAAGAATCCCAGTCTACTTCGTCCCAAATATCCAAGGCAACAGCAGCCAAGTATACTTGCTGCAAGGGCAGATTCCAACATATTGTTTTTGTAAGCAAGGATAACTAGAGGGATAGCCATAATGGAACAAAGAAGACCTGGTATATAAAATGCCAATTTACCTGGTGGAATAGTGGTTATTTTTGAAACATACCTCGTGATTACCCCCAATGGCTCGTTGGGATTCCTACTTGTTCCTGTGGCAGATGCAAGATAATAATAGGCATCATGTGTTGCCATTAGCTTCTCACCATTAATTTCAAAGTTCTTGTTTTGCCACTTGGGATATTCAATGAATCTGACCCCAATTGGTATTAAGAGACACATTAAAAGAACCAGAACGGTAGACAGCGACAATATACTCTCTTTAGGATTATCCTTGTTCTTCATAAGAATTATCATCCTCCTGTACATCTAGATCCTGTTCAGTTAGTTCCTTGTTTCCTTGTTCTTGCTTTAGATCCTTTTTCAAGACCTTTCCTATAACAGTCTTAGGGAGCTCGTCTCTGATTTCGATTTGTTTAGGGACCTTATAATTTGCCAGTTTTTGCCTGCAAAAAGCTATTATTTCCCTTTTGTCTAACTCCATACCAGGTTTTGGAACCACATATGCCTTTACTATTTCTCCTCTGGTCTTGTGGCTAACCCCTATTACAGCGGCGTCAGCAACCTTGGGGTGCTCATACAATACTTCTTCAATTTCCCTTGGATATATATTGTATCCTCCAGAAATTATTAGATCCTTTTTTCTGTCCACAATAAAGAAATATCCTTCCTGGTCCATATAGGCAATATCCCCAGTATAGAGCCATCCATCCCTTAAAGTCTCTTTGGTCTCCTTTGGTTTTTTCCAATATCCCCTCATTACTTGAGGGCCTCTTATAATGAGTTCTCCTGGTTCATTGGGTGGAAGTAATTTGGTGCCGGTCTTTAAGTCTACAATGGCTGCGTCTGTGTCTGGAAATGGGAGTCCAATGGACCCAATCTTTTTTTTGCCTTTAAGTGGGTTTAAGTGGGTAACTGGTGATGCCTCTGTTAGGCCAAAGCCTTCTATTATTTCTGCACCTGTTAGTTCTTTAAATTTCTTTGACAACTCTCTGGGCATTGGAGCAGATCCAGTTATACAATAGTTAATGGAAGTTAAATCAAATTGTGATATGTTTTTTTGTTGCAACAGCACCTTGAATATAGCTGGAGCAGAGGGAAAGATTGTTGGTCTATATTTGTTTATTGCCTTTAAAACCTCCTGGGGCAGAAACTGGGGATAGGGAATGGTTGTTGCTCCAAGTAGTGTTGGTAGGTTTAGACATACAGTAAGCCCATAGACGTGAAAAAAAGGAAGTAATGAGAGGAAAGTTTCCTGTTTCTCTCCACCAATATTGTTTAATACCTCTGCTGCCTGTTGGATATTGGCAGTTAGATTGTCGTGGGTGAGCATTACTCCCTTTGAGAGACCAGTAGTCCCACCTGTGTACTGAAGGAGGGCCAGATCATTTGAAGGATCTATTTTCTCTGGTTCCATTATTGGAGTTTTCTTTAGAAGTATTTTCCATTTTAGTATATTTTTTTCATTATAGGGCACATTAACATAAGTACCTTCCCTTTTAGCTTTAATGGGGTATAACAGGTTTAAAGGGAATGAGAGGCTATCTGATATGGATGTAAAAAATATCTTTTCAATGGAAAATTTTGGAAGCAAGGGATTTAATTTGGGCCACAGTCTGTCTAAGGCAATCAAAAAACGGCTCTCTGAATCATTGAAATGATGGATAAGTTCCTTTTCCATGTAAAGGGGATTTGTCATAACACCAATTGCCCCTGCCTTGAGTACCCCAAAATAGGTTATAATGGTCTGAGGGAGGTTTGGGAGCATTATGGCCACCTTATCTCCTTTTCCTATCCCCTGTTTTCGCAAGTTGGTGGCCACTAGGTCGGTTAAGTAATTAAGTTTTTTGTATGAAATTTTTTTATTTTGAAAGACCACTGCCAGCCTGTCTGGGTATTTTTTCGCAGACCTCATCAAATACCCAAAAACAGGAAGATGTTTATAATCAATATGGGGTCTTACTTCTTCATCGTAGTGGTCAAGCCATGGTCTTGAAATGTTTTCAAACATATTAACTCCTATAACCAATTGTTTTTAACAATAAAAATATACTATTCCATTTACCTAAGTTTATCAAAACTTGGGTTAAGCTACATAAATTACAGTTAGAAATTTTTTCACCATTAAATTTAACATATATCAAAGTCAAGGGTATTTTATGACAATTTAATATGAGGAGAAAAGTAGGAATATCCTATGGGAAATGAACATCTCCGCTTAAAAGGAATCTTCCGTATTGAAATATTTAGCTTCTTGTTTTATTGACCTGGTGTTTAAAAAGAATTACTATCTCCTCGGTTTTGTTTTATTATCTTATGTAAAAAAGGTATATCCATATGAAGCAACGAAGGCACCTATTTTTTGATTTCATAAGGTATCCTGGAAGTTTGTCTGTTGGATTTATACGAGAATTAGGGGCAATTTTTTTGTTCTTTCTAAAGGGTATTGTTTATTCCATTACCCCTCCTTTCCAGGTCAAAAAAATTTTACAGCAAATATATTTTATAGGCTTTAAGTCTATTTTTGTAATTTCCCTGGTGGGTTTGTTTACAGGCATGGTATTGGGACTTCAGGGTTATTACACCCTGGTTAAATTTGGTTCTGAGGGAGTTTTAGGAGCTGCAGTGGCCTTATCAATAATAAGGGAGCTTGGTCCAGTTTTAACTGCCATAATGGTCATTGGAAGGGCAGGCTCAGCCATGGCAGCTGAGATAGGAATTATGAGGATCACTGAACAGATAGATGCCCTTGAGACCATGAATATAAACTCCATTAGATACCTTTTTTCACCAAGGATGTTGGCCTCCCTTCTCTGTTTTCCATTTTTGACATCTCTATTTGATGTAATAGGAATAATAGGTGGATATATAAGCGGGGTACTTTTACTTGGCATAGATTCAGGAACCTATTTTTCTAGAATGGAGAATTTAGTGGACATGAAGGATATAATGGGTGGGTTTTATAAAGCAATAGTTTTTGGTATATTGGTGGTTACAATTTGCTGTTATCAGGGATATTTTGTAAATAAAAGAAAAGATGGATTTGGGGCAAGGGGTGTTAGTTTTGCCACCACAAATGCAGTGGTGATATCCTGTGTACTTGTCCTAGTTGGAGATTATGTCTTAACATCTTTTCTACTATAAAAGCAGGTTTATTACAATATGAAGACACCGCTTATTGAATTTAAAGATGTATATAAACGATATGGAGAAAAGGTAGTTTTAGAGGGAGTAAGTTTTAAGGTCTATCCTTCTGAGATCACCACTATTATAGGAAAAAGTGGGGTTGGAAAGAGTGTTACCTTAAAATTGATGATAGGATTGGAGAGGCCAGATAAAGGGGACATTCTCTACAAAGGTCAGTCAATACACAGGATGTCAAAGTCCCAGTGGAGGGAAGTAAAAAAAGAAATCAATTTTATGTTTCAAAATAATGCCCTTTTTGATTCACTGACAATATATGAAAATATTGCCCTTCCCCTTGTAGAAACTACAAACTTATCTGATAAGGAGATAAGAAAAAGGGTCATCAGTGTTATGGAGACTCTGGATATTTCTGGTCAGGAGAATAAATATCCATCTCAGCTTTCTGGGGGCATGCAAAAAAGGGTAGCCCTTGCCCGTGCAGTAGTTACAGACCCTAAAGTGGTGTTATTTGATGAGCCAACTACAGGTCTTGATCCAGTTAGAAGAAATAGCGTACTTGAAATGATTTTAAGAAAGCAGCGTGAATTTGGGTTTACTGCGGTGTTGGTGAGCCACGATGTGCCCCATGTATTCTACATATCCAGCAGGATAGCTGTTATTGATGAAGGTGAAATTATTTTTGAAGGAACGCCCATGGAACTTGAAAATAGCGGCCATCCTGTGGTTCATGAATTTATAAATAGCCTGGAATTTTTGAAAAATAACGTTGCAGGGATGATGACCAGTAGGGATTTTGAGAGGTTCTTTGAGAAGATTAAAAGAGATAAAACAAAATCCATGTCACTAATTGTATATGAAATAGACAAATACAATGAGCTTGTGGAAAAAGTGGGTTATATAACTCCATACAACATTGTAAGCGAGATAGTTTCCATATGCAGGGATAGTTGTGGAACAGCCATTGTTGGTGTTGGGAAATATGGTATAGATAAAGTGGTTTCTGTTGTAACAGTTTCTGATGCAAAGGAAATAGAAAAACATTTGGGCTTGATTGGAGAAAAACTTAAGGTTAAAGACTTTATGCAGGAGGAATCTTATACAGATTCATGTGTGGAATTTTCCGTTTATGCAGGATCTGTATCCATAGACAGTGAAAAATCTTTAACTCAATTAGTAGATGAGGCCAGGGGCAACAGGCTTTTACTTGCAAAATTACTTTGTGGTAAAAAAGAGGTTTAATTATGGCAGACAAAAAATATTATATTGAATTTACTGTTGGAATTTTTGTTTTTATTTCACTTATTTGTATTGGATATTTGACCATAAAACTTGGGAAAATGGAACTTGTGGGTAGCAAATACTACCCAATTAAAGCCAGATTTAGTAATATTACTGGCTTAAAAAAAGGAAACGAGGTGAGGATATCTGGTGTAGAAGTTGGAAGGGTTAAAGATATTATTTTAAATCCTAAGGATTACTCAGCAATAGTGGTTATGGAAATTAGAAAAGACATAAAATTGAGCGATGATTCAATAGCATCTATTAAAACCAATGGACTTATAGGTGATAAATATGTAAGTATATCACCTGGTGGTTCTGATATCTATCTCTCAGCAGGGGATATGATTGTAGATACTGAGCCACCTGTGGATTTTGAAGCACTTGTGAGTAAATATGTCTTTGGAAATGTAAAAAAATAAGTGGGGATCTATATATGATGAGAACTATTATTTTGGTAATTGTGTTATCTCTGGTTTCAACATTTACATGCTTTGCAAAGGAGCCTTCTGATACACTTAGTAAATATATAGACAAAACTATCCAGGTATTTAAGACCTACGACAATTCAAATAATTCCACAGAGTATAAACTCCAATTTGAAGAAAAGTTGGTTGACCTTGCAAAGGAGATATTTTCATTTCATATAATGGCACGGATGGTTTTAGGTAGGAATTACAGAGAATTCTCAAATGAGCAACAAAAAGAATTTGAATGTCTATTTATAGATTTACTCACCCAGAACTATTTTGACAAGATATTGGCCCATGTGGAAGATATTAAAAAATATCCAAAAAATAATATAGAAATCCTTGACCAGATAATATTTTCATCTAGAAAAGCAGAGGTAAGGACAAGGATAAAATATAATGACAAATATATTCCAATAAATTATAGGTTTGTCTTAATAGGAAAACAATGGAAGATTTATGATGTGTATGTTGAAGGTGTAAGTTTAATCAAGAATTATAGAAGTCAATTTAAGGATATGTTATTAAAAAAATCACCCAAAGAGGTTATAAATGAATTGAGATTAAAGCTAAAGGACACTAAATGTGGGAAAGGTGGTGAGATTGGGATTTTAAAATTCCGCGTTATGTGTGGTATGTTAAAAAAGGAAAGTTTGTATGAAAATTAATAATAGAGTTTTTTGCATTGTTTTTATTGCAATTTTATTCTTTTCTCAGTTTGTGTGGGCAGCTGATAATTCAAGTGTTGATGACATAATGTCTGAGCTTGATTCAGAATATAGTGATAATGTAACACAGGTACATGACCCCATAGAGCCAATTAATCGTTTTATGTTTAAGGTAAATGACAAGTTATATTTTTATGTCTTTAAACCAGTAGCTAAGGCTTATTCTGAGGTCGTTCCTTTGAATTTTAGACAGGGAATATCCAGGGCATTTTCCAATATAAAATATCCCATTAGGGCTGTTAACCATCTCCTGGAATTTGAGTTTGTAAATTTTTTAAAAGATACAGCCAGGGTAATCTTAAATACAGCACTTGGATTTGGGGGCCTTCTAGATGTGGCTTCTGGAGTAAAAGCACTGTCCCCCCCTCCAAAGGCCGATACTGGACTCACCTTTGCTAAGTGGGGGATAGGTAATGGAATCTATCTGGTCTTGCCTGTGCTTGGTCCAACCACTTTAAGGGACGGTATAGGAATGGTTGGCGACCATTTTTTAGATCCTGTTACATATGTTGAGCCAATGCCAGCATCTATTGCAATCAAAGGTGAAGATAGATTAAATTATTTATCCCTTCATCTGGGTGAATATGAAGATATAAAGTCTTCAGCAATTGATCCATACATATCCTTTAGAAATGCATATATCCAGTACAGGGATTCTCTATTGTCCAAACACTAGTTTTTCTATTTTAGCTCCAGTTTTGATAAACTTGTGCTGAAATAGGTGTTCGTTTCTATTCATTAAATAAATCACTTCAGATTTAAATCCATGTCCAGATTTATAAAAATAAGAAATGCCCATCACCATAATTTAAAATCCATAGATTTAGATATTCCAAGGGACAAATTCATTGTTATATGTGGACCAAGTGGATCTGGTAAATCCACCCTGGCCTTTGACATTATCTATGCAGAAGGACAAAGAAGATATGTTGAATCCCTATCTGCCTATGCCCGACAGTTTTTACCTCAACTGGAAAAGCCAAAAGTGGAAAAAATAGAAGGGCTTACTCCAGCTATTGCAATTGAACAACACAATATTTTAAAAAATCCAAGATCCACAGTTGGAACAGTTACAGAGATATACGATTATTTACGGGTATTGTTTGCAAGGGTTGGAAATATTTTTTGTCCTGAGTGTAACATTGAGGTTAAGTCCCAGAGCGTAGATGAAATAATAGACTCTATTTTGCATAAAAGTAAAACAGAGAAATTCATGGTCCTTGCACCTGTTGTTGAATATAAGAAGGGAGGATTTGTAGAACTATTTAAGAAATTGAGGTCTCAGGGTTTTGTGAGGGTATATGTTGATGGTGAGATACACCTACTAGACAATCCTCCTAACCTGGATAAAAACAAGAAACACAATATTTCAGTAGTAGTAGATAGGTTGGTTCTAAGGGATAACATAAGGAAAAGGCTGTCTGATTCAATAGAGCTGGCCCTAAAAATGGGAGATGGAAAGGTAGTAATAAAATACATAAATGGGCCAGAGGTATTTTATTCCACTGAATCTGTGTGTCCCAGATGTAATAGAAATTTTCCAAAACTGAGTCCACAACTCTTCTCCTTTAATAGTCCACAAGGTGCGTGTAATACCTGTTTTGGTATTGGAACAATTGAGCGCTATCATGTGGACCTTATGGTTCCAAATAAAGGGCTTTCTGTTATAGAGGGGGCAATACTCCCTTTAAAAAAGCCAAAGGTGTTTTCAAAGGTCAAACCATATTTATCAAGGATATTTGAAAAATATAATGAGGATATAACAAGACCATTTGGTGAGTTGTCAAGGGATATTCAAGAGGCAATCTTTTTTGGTGACAAGGAGTTGGGGTGGCAAGGTGTGATAGGCCTCATTGAAAAAGGTAAGAATTTTATATCAAATTCCATGTGGAGGGACGAGTTTTCCAGGTATAAACACAAGGTTACCTGTCCAATATGCAGGGGTAGCAGACTGAAAAAAGAGTCCCTGGCAGTAAAAATTAGTGGGGCTTCAATTTTTGATCTGTGCTTATGGTCTATTAGACATTTATATGAATGGTTAGATAACCTAAATTTTAGCGGTATGGAATCTCAAATAGCAGATCCCCTTTTAAAGGAGATAAAATCCAGATTAAAGTTCTTAAAACAGGTTGGACTGGACTATTTATCCCTATCCCGGGAGATGTCCACCCTTTCTGGTGGGGAAGCCCAGAGGATAAGACTCGCAGGGCAATTGGGATCAGGTCTGGAAGGCATAATATATGTTTTAGATGAGCCAAGTATAGGACTGCATCCCAGGGATAACAAAAGGCTCCTTGGTTCCCTCAAGGAATTAAAAGACAGGGGAAATACAGTAATAGTTGTTGAGCACGACCACGACACAATAAAGGAGGCTGATTATATTGTGGAATTAGGTCCTGGTTCTGGCATGTTAGGGGGAGAAGTGGTCTATTTCGGACATCTTAATGGGCTTTATATGAGCAATACACTCACAGGGAAATATTTAAGGGGTGATTTAAAGATAAATTTTAAGTCAAAAAAAAGGGCTCCCAGGGGATTTATTAGGTTAAAGGGTGTTAGTACTAATAATTTAAAGGATATTCATATAGACATTCCCCTTGGAGTTCTGGTATGTGTAACAGGAGTTTCAGGTTCTGGAAAGAGCTCACTGGTATGTGATACCTTGTATAAACATTTACTTTTGTCTAAAGGACAGGCCGTTGAAAACCCTGGAAAAATTCAGGGAATTGAAGGTGTTTCCCTTATTGAGAATGTGATTTTTATAGACCAGTCCCCAATTGGAAGGACTCCCAGGTCCAATCCTGCAACCTATACCAAGGTCTTTGATCATATACGTGAGTTGTTTGCCAGGACCAGGGAAGCAAGACAAAAGGGATACAAACCTGGTCGTTTTAGCTTTAATGTAAAAGGTGGAAGGTGTGAGAGGTGTGAAGGAGAGGGATATATCAGGATACAGATGCATTTTTTGCCAGATGTGTATGTTAAGTGTGATGTGTGTAAAGGCAGACGTTATAACAAAGAGACTTTAGATATACGCTACAAAGGATTAAATATCGCAGATGTACTGGATTTAACTGTGAGACAGGCAAAAAAATTTTTTGAGACCCACCAGCCATTAAAGAGAAAGTTGGAGATATTGGAGGCTGTTGGGCTCGAGTACATAAAGCTAGGCCAGCCTGCAACTACTCTGTCTGGAGGAGAAGCACAGAGGATCAAAATAAGCAGGGAGTTGAGTAAAAGGAGTTTACCTGGAAACCTATATATTTTGGATGAACCAACTACTGGACTACACATGCATGAAGTGGGAAAACTCATAGAGGTACTCCATGAATTGGTGGATAAAGGGGCCAGTGTAATAGTAATTGAACACAATCTAGATGTAATAAGGGCAAGTGATTATGTGTTTGACCTGGGTCCTGGTGGTGGAGAATATGGGGGACAGATAATTGCCCAGGGTAGTCCTGAAGAAATAAAAAATAACCCCCATTCAATAACCGGGAAATACCTGAAGGAGGTATAGAAAAGTGAAAAAATATCCTATTCAATTAATAATTATTCTCTTTTCTGCATCTATTGTTTATGGGGGATGGCTCAAGATACCATTTGGATTTATTTCTTTTTATACAGGATGTCCTCTGGTAAATAATGGGATAGTTAAATTAAAACAAAAAATATACATAGGTGATGAAATCAAAACAGATGCAAATTCCACCATACAAATAAAGACAAAAAAGGGAGATGTTCTTTTTATTGGTCCAAACAGCCACATTACAATAAAAAATAAGACCAATGTTAATATAAAGAGCGGCACCTTGAGATCCATTATCCATAAGCTTAAGCCAGATGAGGCATTTAATGTTGTTAGTGGTGGGGGAGTTGCTGGGGTTAAAGGAACAGAATTCATAGTGTATGCAAAGGACAATGCATCTGTTGTTTTCACAAAAAAAGGAATAGTAAATCTTAAGAATTCTGGATTTTCAGTGGATACTAAGTCAAAAGAGATGTCCCAGAGTGCAGTGAGTGTGCCTCCAATACAACCTGTTAATTTTGAAAAAGATAAGACGTTGAAGGATATGTATCAATTGTTATATCAGGTAACTGGTATGGTGATACCCAAGGAGATGAAAAAATTAAAAGAGCTTCCAGAGATCATTGCTCGTTGGAATATAAATTACACCAGTTATTTAATAGATAAAAGGGAATTTAATGAAGCCCTAAAATATCTTGATATTGCGTTTTTATTTACTTCTATTCCCAGTGTAAAAGCAGAGATTCTATTTCAAAAGTCAATTATAAAAACAAGGTTTTTAAAGGATTATAATTCTGCTATAAATTATTTAAAAATAGTTGCAACCACCTATAAGAACACAAAATTTTATGAGGATGCCATTTTTGAATTGGGTTTTATTTATCTTGAAATAAAAGATATTGACATGGCAAAAAGATACTTTGAGTTATACAATAAACTTTTCCCAAGAGGAAAATACAAAAATCAAATCAAATTACTGTTAGATAAACAGAGAAGAAATAAATAGAATCTAGATGAAAAGGTCCATTGTATATATTTTTATATGTGTGCTAATTATTATAACAGGATATTTTTTATACTTTTTTCAATTTGAGGTTTTTCAGACAATAGATGATAGGATACAGGATGTTAAATTTAGATTTAGAAAAAAGATTAAACCTTCCCCTGAATGTGTTTTAGTTGAAGTTGATGGTAAAAGTATTGATAAAATTGGGAGATGGCCGTGGAAGCGAGATATTATTGCAAAGTTGATACAAAAGATAGACAGGTTAGGTGCAAAGACCATTGCACTGGATATGGTATTTTCTGAAGTCTCAAATGAGAGGGACGATAGACTACTTGCAAAATCAATAGCCGATTCCAGAAAGGTTGTTCTGGGTTTTTTCTTTAGAAAGGAAAAGAAGAAAAATGAAGAACAAATAGCCCTCCTGAATTTACCTGATTTTTCTATACAGGACATACAACTCATAGATGATGTAGAAGACATCCCCATTAAAAACTTTCCCACTGCAGAGACAAATATCCCTATTATTTCAAAAGCCGGAGCAGGAAAGGGTTTTTTTTCTGTTTTTCCGGACAGCGATGGGATATTGAGGCGTTTACACTTGGTTGCTGCCTTTGAAGGATATTTGATGCCTTCTCTGTCCCTTGCTGCTATATCAAATTATCTTTCTAAGCCTATTTCTGTTGTAATTGACAGATATGGAATTCTTGAGCTTAAGGTTGGGAATAGAAAAATTCCAGTTTCAAGCACTGGAAGCCTTCTTATAAACTTCTATGGAAAAGGGCATACAATAAGCCATGTTTCTGCAGTGGATATTTTAGAGGGAAAGGTACCGAAAAATTTTCTCAGAGATAAACTGGTCTTTTTTGGTGTAACAGAAAAGGCAGTTGGAGATTTGGTGCCTACCCCCACAGATCCCAATTTTCCTGGAACTGAAGTCCACTGTACAATGGCATCAAATATACTGCAAAATTTCTACCTGGTAAGAAACTCCTATACTTATTTAATAGATATTTTATCCATCTTGTTAATTCCCTCAATTCTTACGATCATTTCAATGAAGACAAAAAATACATTATTTTCCCTTTTTGGATTTTTTATATTTGGAGGGCTTTATTTAGCATTTAATGTTTTCTTGTTTTCAGTAAATAATATAAGGGTGGCCACAATTTATCCCATTTTTCAATTTATTTTGTGTTTTATCCTGTTAGAGTCATATAGAAATTTTGTGATTGAACAGAGGTCAAGGTATCTGAAAAAGGCCTTTAGTAGTTATATTTCAAAGGAATTGGTAAATGAAGTCTTAAGATCTCCTGATAAATTAAAATTAGGAGGGGAGAAAAAGACTGTAACTGTACTTTTTTTGGATATAAGGGATTTTACTTCCATTTCTGAAAATTTAAGTCCTGAAGATCTGGTTAATCTACTAAATAGTTTCTTTGGTCCAGTTACAGATATTATTTTAAAAAATAACGGGATGTTGGATAAATATATTGGTGATGCAATAATGGCATTATTTAATGTGCCTGTTGATCTTGAAAATCATGCAAATGCAGCTGTTAAATCAGCAAAGGAGATTGTTGATTGTGTTAAAAAATTAAATATTTCTTTTGAAAAAAAGGGTCTTCCTGAAATAAAAATTGGAATTGGCATTAATACTGGGGAAGCAGTTGTGGGTAATCTTGGAACAAGTACCAGGTTTGACTATACTGCTATAGGTGACACAGTGAATCTGGCAAGCAGGGTAGAGGGTTTAAACAAATACTTTAATACAAATGTACTTATTACAGAATACACAGCAGAGAAAATATCACACGAAGATTTTCCTATTAGATATATTGGGAAAGTTATTGTAAAGGGCAAGACAGAACCAGTTAGAATGTATGAATTAATAACTGACCTTGATTTAGGTATTGAAGATATAAAAGATTTTGAAAAAGCCATACAGTATCTGTCTCATGGGAATATGCAGGAGGCGAAAAACATCTTTGAAAGACTGTATAGGGATTATAAAGATTACTTAAGTGGATATTACTTAAATATAATATCCAATACAAAAGATATGGATAGTGTAAATAGTGATTTAAGTGTTATTCAATTTGATAAAAAATAAGGCTAACTATGGATATAATTAAATACTCTATGGATTTTATTGAACAGGTGTTGGTTCACAAAAAAGATATTATATTATTTGCGGTTACCTTTAGTATTATACTGTCTCTCAGGATTTTTGTTGGACTTTTAAAGAAGAAATTTGATTGGCCTTCTCTTTTAACCAAGATTTTAAACTATGTAATAGTGTTAATCTTTATAGAATTTCTCAAGGACAAAATTCAGGGCGTGTGGTTTTTAAAGATAATTTTTGTCTTAGAAACTGTTTTTATATTTCTAATTGTCAGGTCACTTATTGTCGATCTATATATAAATGAATATCTATTGGGCAGAAAGAAAAAGAAAATTAGCTATATATTAATTGATATTATTAAATTTACAATTATCTTATTGTTTATAATGGTCTTTTTGAGAAACGTATTTAATGTTGATCTGGTGACAATCTTAACTCCATCAGCAATAATGACTGCTATAATAGGTCTTTCAATGAAGGACACCATTGGCAATTTAATTTCAGGTATAGTTATTCAAATAGAAAAGCCCTTTGATTTAGGTGACTGGATTCAGGTTGGAGATCTAATAGGTAAGGTAGAAGAGATAAATTGGAGGTATACAAAGATAAAGACCATTTTAAATATGTATGTAATAATTCCAAATAACACAATATCATCTGAAAATATAATTAATTATAGTAAACCTTCAGAAGAGCTGGAAGTGCAAATTGATATAGGTATTAGTTATGAAGTTCCACCTGTAAAAGTAAAGAGGGCCATTTATGATGTATTAAATACAAATCGCTATGTTGATCAAAGTATGGAAAAAAAAGTCTTGCTCATGGAATATGGAGCATCATCTATTAATTACAAAATTATTTTTGGTGTGCAAAACTACTATGACAAAAGGCTTGCAATTGATGAGATATATAGCTCAATCTGGTACCAGTTTAAAAACTTTGATATAGAAATTCCCTTTCCAATTAGAACTGTTATAATGAAGGAACCAAGGCCAGGGACAGTGGATTCCAGAGTACTCTCTGTGCTCAGGTCAAATGAGCTATTTCAAAATGCAAGGGTGGACGTGTTGGAGTTTTTGGCCAGGTATGGAAATCTACTGAAATACCATCCTGGAGATAGAGTGATAATTGAGGGTGATATTGGAGATACAATGTATATAATTATTAGTGGTGAATTTGATGTGATTAGACAAAAAAAATTAGTGGCAAAATTAAAACCAGGTGATTTTTTTGGTGAAGTTGCATTAATATCAGATCAAAAGAGAAATGCTTCTGTTGTTTGTGCAGTGGACGGAGAGGTACTTGAAATAGACAGGATGCTCTTTAGGCTGATACTGGAAAAGGATAATATACTACGGGAAGAGGTGTATAGAAAATTTAGGGACAGGGTTGTAAAGGAAGTAAAAAAACAAAGGACCAGGTCCAGGGAGGAGAAGATAAGTTTATTTGAAAATTTAAAGAGATTGTGTGGATTTTACAACTAAAGGGGTGATAGATGGTTTTTATAATAATTGTACTGCTTATTTTATGGTTATTAAATTTTTTTAGTTTGCCTGGTAACTGGCTCATGCTTGGTGTATTACTTGTTTTTGACATATTAAGTGATGCATTCTCACCCCATATTTCCTGGTGGATAATGGTAATATCTCTCTGTGTGTTAGGGGAAGTTATAGAGTGGGCAGGTCAGTTTCTTGTGGGCAAAAAATATGGTCTATCTGGAAGGGGCAATATAGGTTCATTTATTGGAGCCATAGCAGGTGCCATACTGGGAGTACCATTTTTATTTGGAATAGGAGCATTAATTGGTGGAATCCTTGGTGCTTATGTGGGTGGGCTTGTTTTTGAACTTCTGGGTGGAAAGACTTTTTCCCAGTCAAGACAGGCTGCCCTTGGAGCTATGCTGGGAAAACTACTTGGCATTATAGCTAAACTCAGTGCTGGAATAGGTATTATTGTCCTAACATATTATTCTTGATAAGGATTTAAGCTCCTGCCTATCCATTAATTTTCACAATATTTACCAAATATTGTGCTTTACCAAATAACTTCTTTTTTTGTTTAACCTTCCTCCATGTCATAACAGGTATCACTGTTTCTTTTTTTAACTTTAAATGGAGGAGGGTAGTATTATGAGAAATTTGTCAGCTTTTTTTTGGGTAATTACATTTATATGTTATGGTTGTGCCAGTATTGTGAGTAAATCTGATTATCCTGTGTCCTTTAATACAACTCCATCTGGGGCAATTGTAAAAATTTATGACGTTAAAAAAGGAGTTGAGGTATATTCAGGAACAACTCCAACTACTGTTACTCTAAAGGCAAAGGCAGGATTTTTCTCTCCTGCAAAATACAATGTTGATTTTCTATTTTCAAATGGGATAAAGAAAAATATTACATTAACGGCATCAATTGATGGATGGTATATAGGAAATCTACTTTTTGGTGGAGTCATTGGTATGTTAATTGTTGATCCGGCTACTGGAGCAATGTGGAAACTTCCATCTGCTATAAAAATGAATTTGTCTTCAGACCTATCTATTATTTCTAATGGTAAAAGGCTAAGTATTGCAATGCTAAATAGTGTTCCAGAGAATTTACGTATGAAAATGATTCCAATTAGATTTTAAAAATTTTATTTAAATGGCCTGGTAAATTTCCAGGCCATGAATATGGAGGTAAAATCATGCCAAATTTTATTGTTTCTCCATGTGGGACCAGTCTTTTAACAGGTAGAGCAGATAATGAGGTTAGAAGTCTAATATCAAAATATGCTAATTGCAAATACTTAGAAGACATTGATGATGGGGATAGAAAACTTTTACAAAAAAGGATCAAAGAGGTAAAAGATCTTATTTTATCCCTTTCTCCAAAAGAAGTAACAAGGTATTCAGCTGAGTTAAATGCCATTGTTAAATTTTATAATGGCCTTTTACAAGAAGATGACTACCATTTTTTGTTGTGTACTGATACATATCTTGGAGAGCAGACTGGTAATATGATAAAGGAATGGCTTGAAGCAAACAAAGTAAAGAATGTCCAGTTATACAGACAAATGGATTTACAAACCAATGATATAGATGCATTTCAAATGGCATTGTCTGAGATGGTAGATATGTTTGAAAGGCTGATCCCTGCATTTAAAAGGAGAAATTTTAAAATTATTTTTAATCTTACAGGTGGATTTAAAAGCGTACAGGGATTTTTACAGACAATAGGTATGTTTTATGCTGATGAGATAATATACATATTTGAATCTGGATCATCTTTATTAAGGATTCCCAAACTTCCTGTAAAAATAGATACACATGGGGTTATTGAACAAAATATCACCATTTTTAGACTACTGGAGCTTGGAGAAATAACATATGAGAATGTCTTAAACATCCCTGAGATATTTTGGGTTAAAATAGATGGGGAAGTGGGTTTTTCCCCTTGGGGAAAAATCGCATGGTTAAGGGCAAAGGATAGTCTTTATGAAAAAAGGCTGTGGCCAGAGCCAAATAGCAAGATCAAATTTTCAGAGAAATTTAAAAAACAGGTAGCAGGGCTTTTTCCAGATAAAATCAAGGAAATAAATATAAGGATAGATGACCTTGCACTGGCCTTATCTGGAAATGAAAAAATACTTAACAGACTTAGTTTTAAGCCAATTAAAGGAAAACCAAAAGAGATATCTAATTATGAATTTTATGCATTTACAGGCACAGATAAAAGGTGTTATGGACATTTTGAGGATGAGGTCTTTGTAATTGATGAACTTGGAAGCCATCTTTAGCCCAAGTTTATTGTCATAATAAACTTAAGCTAAGTAAAAGGTTATGCTAAAATATAGTGAGTTAGATTTTATTTGTGAATTTGAAAGTGAGGGAGTTTTACCTCTCTTTAAGGGAAATTTAATTAGGGGAGCACTTGGAAATAGCCTTAGAAAGATATGTTGTCCCATTAAAAATGTAGAATGTTTTAAGTGTATTTTATCCTCTAGTTGCATATATTTTTTTGTTTTTGAGTCAAAAAAAATAAAAAGACCAAAGGGAAGTCCTATAGCTCCACATCCATTTGTTTTAGAACCAATGGATATGGAAAAGACATTGTATATGGCAGGTGATGAATTTAAATTTAGATTAATATTGATTGGAGATGTTATAAAATGGATTCCATATCTGGTCTATGCAACAATTAATATGGGTGAGATGGGGATTGGAAAAGGTAGAAAGGATGGACTTGGAAGATTTAGATTAAAGTATGTAAAACAGGACCAACAAATCATATATACAGATCAATCAAAGGAGCTATATCCTAAAGACTCTGGTAGATACATTCAACTAGAGAATCCCCAGCAGAAAATAAATAAACTTCAGGTGGATTTCTTGACTCCATACAGGGCAAAATTCAAAAATTCCCTTGTTACCTCTTTTGATTTTGGTGTTTTGATTAGGGCAGCATTAAGGAGAATAGCAAATCTAGAAGATTATTTTGCAGGAAAAGAGCCAGATTTAGATTACAGGGGATTAGTGCATCGGTCAAATGGTGTAAAAATGATTCTGGAAGAAAAGAAATGGGTTGATATGCCCAGGTTTAGTTTTAGACAGAGAGCTAAGATGAAATTGGGCGGGCTTGTTGGAAGGGCTGTTTATGAGGGGGAGTTATTTGAATTTTTCCCAATATTAAAATATTGTGAAACAGTACATGTGGGTAAGCAAACTTCATTTGGCTTTGGTAAAATAAGGCTTTCAATTTTATAATATATGCCTATTTCTTTAGCTTCGATACACATACACAGACACATCAAAGGTTGAGACTTCGAAGTTAATGAAATAAGCAGAATGTAATAAAAAAGGTGGCTTTATATGAGATATCTGGTAATTTATGATATTTCAGATGAAAAACGACTTTTAAAGGTTGCCAAGACAATGGAGGATTTTGGGAAAAGGGTTCAAAAATCCAAGTTTGAGATGGAGCTTACAAAAAAGGAATTAAAGAAGCTCCAGGCAAGGATCGCCTCAATAATTGATCCAGAAACAGATGGGGTCAAATACATCCCTCTTTGCAAAAAGTGTGTAGCAAAGATTGAGATAATAGGAGAAGGGGAGTTTGTGAATCCTGATTTTGAATATTGTATTGTGTGATCTCAGAAAAAAGTGCGCAAATTTAGTCTCAGTTTATAATTATAAACTAGGGATAAGATAAATAATTGTAATATTCCCATATTTTTGTATTTTTTAAGCAAAACATACTACGTATCCCATTCCTCTTCATCCCACTTGAGAGTTTACATAAAAATAAAACTCATCAAAACAGAAACGAAGTGTCTGAGTTTTCATCCCTGGGAGGAAGAGCCATGAAAATGTTTTGTCCAGCATATGAAGAAAAAAAGAAGTAAAAAAATAACTTCTACAAAAGTAAAGGTGCGAGGGGAAGTATTTGATGTTCCTGTCAGTCTTTACCAATATATGGACTGTGGCGAACAGTTTGATTCCATGGAAAAGCCATAAGATGAGCTTGACAAAGCTTATCGCCTTTATCGTGAAAAATACGGCTATCTTCAACCTGAAGAAATTAAATCTTTGTTCAATGTTCGAGGTTCAATGTTCAAGGTTTAGGTGTTCTTCATCCTTCTACCTTTCACTAATCACTAATTACTAACAACTAATTACTAATCACTTGCTCCATAACCCAATCAATAATTCGGAGCTAAAGAAATAGGCAGTTCGACATATTCTCTGATATTTTTTCTGACAGTTTCCGTGAAAAGAAAACAATTTGACAAAACCTGATAAAGAAGTATTGTTAAACATAAAAATATACGTATAGGAGGTAATATGCCCGTTAAATTAACTCTCTCAGTTGATAAAACTTTAATAAAATCAATAAAAGAGTATTCTGTTAAAAAGAAAAAATCTGTCTCTAAGATTGTGTCTGAGTACTTTAAATATATTTTAAGTAAACAACCCAGGGAGAAAGAAGAATTAACCCCTACTGTGGCAGCATTAAAGGGAATATTAAAAGGGAAACAGGTTACTGAGCAGGATTACAAAAAATATTTAGAAGATAAATATTTAGAAAAATGAGGGTGTTATTTGATACAAATATAATTTTAGATGTTTTACTGGACAGAGAACCATTCACAGAACCAGCAGCGATGTTGATGTCAAAGGTGGAACGGTCTGAACTACAGGGATATATCAGTGCTATAACTCTAACAACAATTTACTATTTACTCTCAAAAAATCTGGGGAAATCTAAGGCTAGAAGATACATAAAGTTAATTTTATCTCTATTTGAAATAGCACCTGTGACCAGAATTGTTCTAGAAGATGCCTTGAATAGTGAATTTGCTGACTATGAAGATGGTGTAGTATATCAATCAGCCATTCATTCAGGTGTAGAATTTATTATAACTCGCAATGTAAAAGACTATAAAAAGTCGAGTATTCCAGTTTGTGAGCCTTTAGAGTTTATTGAGTTAACCAAAATTTTATAAAAGAGGACTGTTCTCATTGGACATTAAGAGTTGTAAACGAACCCTAATTGAGGAGGGGAGGTGTTTCAAAAACTGTGTAAATCCCTTTTTAAGGCAAGATAGGGGAAAGGAATAAGATATTGCAGGAAGGAGAAAAAAGAGATAGTCAAGCTCCCCTAGGGGAGCTTGGGGAGAGAAGCCTTAAAAAGGAGGTTATTTTTTATGTTAGTAAACAAAGAAGAGATAATCAAATTGTACAAAGAGGGGAAAGTTAAAGATTCTGAAGGGTTGGATGGTATTCTCAAGAAGGTTATGAAAGATATTATTGAGACTTTATATCAAGCTGAACTTACTGAATTTTTAGGATATTCTCCATATGATAAATCAAATAAACATACGGACAATTCCAGGAATGGTTATACTTCAAAACAGGTTAGATCTATTTTAGGAGAAATAGATCTAAATGTGCCTAGAGATAGGAAAGGGGGATATGATCCTTTAGTTATAAAAAAAGGACAAAGAGATATTACAGGCATGGAAGATAAGATTCTCTCCATGTATGCCAAGGGCATGAGCTGTAGAGATATTCAGGATCATCTTAATTCAATTTATGGAGTAGAGGTATCATCTGAGAGTATAAGCAGGATAACAGATTCTGTATTAGAAAAGGCTAAGGAATGGCAAAATAGGCCCTTAGAGTCTATTTATGCAATAGTATTTTTAGATGCTATATTTTTAAAAGCCAGGGTAGATGGGACAGTTAAAAATACAGCTGTATATGCAATGTTAGGGATAACTTTAGAGGGAAAAAAAGAGTGCCTGGGGATATGGATTTTAGAGACAGAATCTTCTAAGTTTTGGTTGGGTATTTTAAATGAATTGAAAAACCGGGGAGTAAAGGATGTATTAATATTTGCAACAGATGGGCTGCCAGGCTTCAGTGAGGCTATATCAGCTGTATTCCCAAAAGCAGAGCATCAAAGGTGTTTAGTTCATCAAATGAGAAACTCATTAAAGTACGTATCTTATAAGCACAGAAAAGAACTGGCAAAAGATTTAAAGAAGATATATACATCACCCACTGAGGAAATGGGTCTTTTAGAACTTGATAGGGTTGAAGAAAAATGGGGCGATAGATATCCTCATGTAATAAGGTCCTGGAGAACTAACTGGGATAATCTAAAGACATTTTATAAATATCCACCAGAGATAAGAAGACTTATATATACCACAAATCCAATAGAAAGCTTTAATTTTAAACTCAAAAAAGTATGTAAGACAAAAGGAGTATTCCCAACTGAAGATGCCATTTTGAAACTCTTATACCTGGCAATTTTGGATATAAGCAAAAAATGGGCAGGTACCATAAGAAACTGGTCCAAAATCTATCCCCAACTGTATATATTTTTTGAGGACAGGATTAAAAATGTAGTTCAATAGTATTAAGACTACAAAAGGATTTACACAGATTATGTTACAGGCTCGAAGGAGGTGCAATTATGAAAAAACAGTTAATTTTTCTTTTTTGTCTGTTTTTGTTTTACTTTACGAATTATCCGCTTTTGCAAAAAAATGTCCTTTTGAATTCAAGACCGCGTATCCCATTCCTCTTCATCCCACTTGCTGTCTGGTATATTTATCAATGTGTCATCTCCTTTTTCAGACATAACCTTGAAAGCTTGTTCCCAGTTTTGACGAGGTGACTTGACTGGTCTTATGATAACTTCGTTATTTCTAACCTCTAATTCCACTTCTTTATCAAAACCACATAGCTCTAAAATAGGCTTTGGTATGCGAACTCCTCGTGAATTGCCTATTTTTATGATAGAAGATTTCATAAATTCTCCTCATTTTTTTGTATGGGTAGTTTTGTTTTGTAATTATTTTGTAATTACAAACTCAAAATATGCCAACTTTGGTCAACATAAAATTTCTAGGTAAGTTATAATATAGCTTTTTGTGTTTTACATTAATAGCTATCCGCAAGTAATATAAGAGATTCAATTTAGGTTAAAATTCTTATCATGAATTATCCAGACTTTACTTTTCCATTTTTTTTCTTCCCCTTGAATATAAAAAGAATTTTTGTTAAATATTAACAACATTTTTGTATTTGCCACATGCAGATAACAATATTTGGGAAATATTGTTGTTTGAGAAATTTTTTTGGAAATGGGTATAAACTATAATGTAACTTTTAAGGAAATTGTTGAGAATCAAGATTTGGTAACCAAATTATATAATGGGGTTATATTATGAATAACAAAGATACCTTGATAATCTCTTTGGCAGCAATGTGTCATGATATTGGGAAATTTGTTCAGGGATGTTTTGATATTCCACAAGATTATATTGATAGGAATCAATCTTTATATCAACCTGTTTATAAAGGGCGGTATTCCCACATCCATGCCTTATACACTGCAGCTTTTTTGGAATTTAATCAGGAATTGTTTCCATCTATATTGTTTTCAGACAAATTAGGGAATGACACTTTTTTGAACTTAGCGGGGATGCACCACAAGCCAGAGACTCCAATGCAGTGGATTGTTACAGAAGCAGATAGGCTAAGCTCTGGTTTAGATAGAGATGAGTTCCTTGAGGGTGAGGAAATACCTGTAAAGGAATTTAAATTGACAAGGCTTGTCCCAATTTTTGAAGAAATTTCAATAGATCAGGAAAAGCAAATTTCAAAGTTGTCTGACTTTAAATGGTGTTACGATCTTAAACCTATATCTCCTACATCAATTTTTCCCCAAAAAAGAGGGGAGCAAGAAGATCCTAAAGATTATGAGAGGTTGTATGAAAGTTTTCTTATCGCACTTAATGGTTTAATACACAAAGAAGATAGTCTTTATTTGTGGATGCAGTACTTTGATTCAGTTTTAAAAAAATATACTTCTTTTATCCCAGCAGCTAGGGTTGGAAAGGTAATTCCAGATGTATCCCTGTATCATCACAGCAAAACAACAGCCTCTATAGCAACTGCACTTTATTTATTTCATAAAGCTACTAATTCATTAAATGAGTCAGATATTAAAGCAGATGGAGATAAATTTTTAATAATTGCAGGAGATTTTTTTGGAATTCAAAAATTTATATTTTCAAAGGGAGGCGAGGAAGCTCACCACAGATCTAAGATGTTAAGGGGCCGTTCATTTGCAGTCTCACTTTTTTGTGAGTTAGCTGCTGATATGATATGTGATGAGATTGGGCTGTCCCCATACTCTGTTTTGCTAAACAGCGCAGGGAAGTTTTATATATTAGCTCCAAACCTGTCAAATACCATTGAGAAAGTTAATGACGTAGAAGAGAGGATAAATTCCTGGCTGATTAAAATGAGTTATGGTGAAACCACCCTTGGAATTTCATTAACTGCAGCAAAAGTTTCAGATTTTTCCTCAGAAAATTTTTGGTATCTATGGCAAAGGGTTCAAGAGAACATTCAGGCAAAGAAGTTTTCACGTTTTGATCCTTCTAAATTATGTGGAGTCTTCTCTTCATATCTTGACGAAGTTAACAATGAGCTAAATAGGGATATATGCCCTTTGTGTGGTAAAAGACCATCATCGGATAAAATTGAGGGAAGCAAGTTGATATATCCAGAAGGAGTAGGGTCTGCATGTGTTTTTTGTAGGGACAACATAATGTTGGGAACTAATTTGGTAAAAAAGGATAAGATAGCAGTAGTTAGTGTTCATCAAGATGTTAACTTGAAAAATTCAGAAAAATATACCCTTGAACCTCTATTTGGTAAATATATTGTGGCATTTGTTGATGGTCAAATGAGAGAATATGCCAAAAAAGGTGTTCTTAGACGTTTGTGGAGCACTAGAGTAAGACATGGGGAAATACCAGAAGAATTAAGTTACTTTCCATTAAATGGCTATGTGCCTGTGTATGAAAAAAATGATTTAGAAGACGAAAGATTGTTACCAGGTCGAAAATCTGAAGAAAAGGCATTAAACCTAATTGAGGTTAGCAAAGAAGGTGATCCAAAAACCTTTAGCCACATAGCGCTTAATGGTTTGGAAAATATAAACGGAAAGTGGATTGGTGTAGATAATTTGGGAATAATTAAGGCAGATGTGGATGATTTAGGTTTAATTTTTGGATGTGGTTTATCCAAAAAGCGTTTTACAATATCAAGATTATATACAATGAGTACTCAGTTCAATAATTTCTTTTCATTATATGTTCCATATATTCTAGAGACAAAACAGGAATTTAAAAATATATATACAGTATTTGCTGGAGGAGATGATCTTTTTTTAATAGGACCATGGAATAAAATTATAGACTTTTCAGTGTACATAAACAAAAAGTTTACTGAATATGTATGCCAAAATGATGAGATACATTTCTCAGCTGGAATATCTATGGTTAAAGCTAATACACCAATAGATATAATAGCACACCAGTCAGAACATAGTTTAAATAATGCAAAAAATAAGGGTAAAAATTCTATTTCAATATTTGAAAGAGTGATAAAATGGGATAAATTTCATGAATTAATCAAAAAACAAGATTTCTTCTTGGAATTATTAGAAAAAGAAGTGGTATCTAAATCTATGTTGTACAAAATTAATGACATTATAGATATGTCTGATAGGGAAATTAAAGTAATTAATTCTGGTATATCTTATGTTCCAAGGGACATTACAACTTTTAAGTGGAGGGCTTTTTTAACTTATATGGAAGCACGTAATTTTAAAGTAAAAAATAAAGAAGAACTGGAAGACATATTAATTTATCTGGTAAAAGATATACAGATATATAGAGGTGATATAAAAGTACCCCTGTGGATTTTGTTGTATAAATTAAGGCCATATAAATAAAAGAGGAGGAAATATGAGTATAAAGTTAGAATTAAAAACAAAAGATGGCAGTGTAAATCCAGAGGCATTTTCAAAAGATGCAGAAAAATTGGCAAGAGAAATTTTCAGTGAGGGCCAAGAAAGAAAGAATAAATCTTCTCAGTTAAGAAGATTTTATGATGAATTTTTTAAATTAAATCAGAGAAGTATAGGATATAATGAATCTGAATGGAAAAAGGTGATATTGCCCCAATTACACATGTTGGTTCCAAAGGTGGTGTATGCAAAGGGTCGTAACTTAGTTACAGATAAATTTGTGGATTTAGTTAAAGAACTGGTTTTTTTTGTAAAGGATAAAAATGATCTAAAGATAGCAAACGATTTTTTTGAGGCTTTTATTGGATTTTATAGACAATATAGCGGAAATTAATAATTGAAAATCTAATTTAAAGGGAGGATAACTTATGAAGTTAATAGATATTAAAGAAATTACAGGCACTATTACATTAAAGAGTGGTTTGCATATAGGTGCTGGAGATGTTGAGATGCACATTGGCGGAACCGATAACCCTGTTATTAAACATCCTTTTACCCACGAGCCATATATCCCTGGCTCTTCTTTAAAGGGTAAGGTGAGATCTCTTTTGGAACTTAAAAGTGGACTTATGGGAATAACAGGTGGTAAACCAATTTCTTTAAAAATATTGAATAATGATGATATGTCAGATGAACAAAAGAAACTTGCCAAAAAGATAGTTAAACTCTTTGGCGCATCTGGTTCAGATAGTGACCAGTTACTAGAAATAGGTCCAGCAAGGGCTTCTTTTTCGGATTGTGAAATAGAGGAAAGTATTAGGGAAGAGATAAAACAAGGTAGTATGGTCTATTCTGAAATAAAGGCTGAGAATTCAATCAATAGGATTACCTCAACAGCCAAAAATCCAAGGTTCACTGAGAGAGTGCCAGCAGGGATAAAGTTTAGTTTTAAGATTACCTTAAAGAAATTTGATATTGATAAAGATGATAATTTAGAAGATTTGCTTTTAGAAGGACTCAAGCTTTTAGAATTTGATGCTTTGGGTGGTAGTGGTAGTCGTGGCTATGGCAGGGTGAAATTTGAGTTTGATGATGATAAGTTAACTGAGAAGTTTAGGAAAAATATTTTATCATTTTAATCCAAGTTTATTTATCAAGATAAATTTTGGTTAGGTAACATCTTGTATTAACTAAAATTAAAATTATAACAATACATTAACCTAAATTTTTATTACCCTGGATTAAAAAGGAGAACAGGTGTGAAACTTATTCAAGTTGGTATAAAACCTGAGTCTGCTTTTGGAACTCCCCTTAAAGGGGATACCATATTTGGGCATTTTATCTGGCAGTTGGTAATGGACGAAGGACTTTTAAAAGTTTCTTTAGAAGAAGCTATTACTGAATATAAGACTTCCCCTTTTATCATATTTTCATCTGCATATCCAAGGCTGTATGCTGATAATAGGTATTATTTCTTTTTAAAAAGGCCAACTTTGCCCTTACATTTTTTGAAAAAAGTAGATGACAACGTAGAGGCATTGAAAAATAGAAAGGTTTTAAAGAATAAAAAATTTATAAAAGTAGGGGAAGATTTAAAGATTAGATACTTAGAAGAAAATCTCTATACAGAAGATGATATATTTGAACTGTACAAAAAAGAATATTCCATTGATGATGTTCATGTAGCACTTTCCAGGTTAGAAATAGCCTATCTACATACCCATAACCGCATAAATAGATTGACATCCACAACTGGAAAAGGTTTTGCCCCATACACTTTGCAGGATTATTGGTTCCTTCCCTTTCTGGAATTGGTAATATTTGTCCTTTTTGACGAAAATAAAATAGATGTGGATTCTATTTTAACAGCTCTTGAGAGGATAGGTCTTATGGGTTTTGGTAGAGATGCATCCAGTGGACTTGGAAGGTTTACCTTGGCTGAAGAAGATGAATTAAAATTACCTGACTTATTCCATTGCGATGGCCTGTATTCCCTTTCCCCTTGTGTTCCAGATAAAAAATATACAAAAGTATTTTTTGAACCCTTTGTGCGTTTTGGCAGACATGGCTCATTTTTAGCCACTTCAAGAAATCCTTTTAAAAATCCAGTTTTGATGATGGATGAAGGCTGTGTAATAATGCATGGGGAAGGACAAACCTTACCATATATTGGCAAATGTATAGAAGGATTATCTAAAGTTGAAAAATCCACCATCTCTCAAGGATATTCTATAGTTTTTCCACTCTTTTTTGAAACAGGGAGTTAAACATTATGGGTAAAATAGATGTGAAAAAATATGTAATTAGGGTTTTAAGTCCCATTTATGTGGGATATTCAGATTTATATGAGCCTTTTAATTTTGTTGTGGATAGTGAAGCTAGTTGCATATATTTTCTTGATATAGATAAATTTATGTTAAATTTATCAGATAAAGACAGAGAAATTATATCTAGAATATCAAACGATGTATCTCCTTATGGTTTAATAAAATTTTATAATTTCATGAATTCTAAATTAAATTATGTAAAATCAAATTCATCTATAATAATTAGGAAAATCAATGTATGCTCTGGTTTTATTTCTCATTATAGAGAAGTAATCAATATGAATTCAAGAGATATAAGAGAAATAAATAATGCAATAAATAGATTTAAAATTGCAATGTTAAGTTATAATTCTAACTTAAATCAACCAATCATTCCTGGAAGTTCAATTAAAGGTGCAATAAGGACAGCAATTTTGAATTTTTACTCTAATAGAGTAACCGGAAATATAAAAAAAGATTGGGTATTAGAAAGTAAGATATTGAATTACAGATATCCAAATGAGGACCCCTTAAAATATTTAAAAGTATCTGATTTTTTGCCCAAAAAAGTGAATACTAAGATAGTTTATGCAGTAAATGTGAAAAAAAATGGCAGTAGATCGTCGTCTATTCCTCAAATTACAGAGATAATTGAGACAGGATCAGAATTTGAAGGAACTATATCAATAGTTAATGTAAATAGTAAGCTCTCTATTGACCTTTCTTTTAAAGTTATTGAAAGTGCATTAAAACAATTTTATGAAAAGATTTTGAAAGAGGAAGAAAGGATATTTTCAAACTTAGGTACAAAATCTCCCATCTATTTAGGAAATATGCCCTTAAAACTGGGTCGTCATTCTGGGGGAGAAGCAGTAACTGTGGAGGGTTTTAGAAAAATAAGAATTAGACAAGGTCGGAATAGATCGTATATATCAGATAAAACAACAACCCTATGGTTTGCCTCAGAAACAAAAAAAGATTATTTAATGGATTCATTAGAGCCCTTTGCATGGGCTGAATTGATTGAAGACGATAGAATAACTAATAAATTGGCTCAAAGCAAAGATAAGTCCAAAATAAAACCAAAAGAGAAAAAAACTCATTCAACAAAGTTATTGGATTTGTCTTCATTGCAAAATAAATTTAAGGTTACAAAGAAAAAGTGAAGACAATATAAAAACTAAAATGAAAGGAGGATGTGGTGAAAATCCTTATATCCTCACTTGGGGCGGGTATCAGGAAAAATTCAAATTCGCACATGCCAGGGGAGTATGCCACAACAAAATATCAGATTGATGACAAGGTATATGAAGAGCAGTTTATTGCACGTGCACTGGTTAAGCATTTGGATATAGAAAAGGTCTTTTTGATTGGAACAAATAGATCCCTATGGGACAGTGTTTATATGTCTTTTGGTGGAGATGATCCTGATGTTGCAGTAAAGATATATGATTTGATTTATAAGGGAAATCTAGAAGAAAAAGATTTAAAGGTGGTTGAAGAACAAATAGACAAACATCTAGGGATAAATGGTTCCAAATGTATGATAATTTCTTATGGAATAAATGAAAAACAGCTGTGGGATAATTTTTTTAAATTTTTGTCCATTGGAGATTTTATAGAAAGTAATGATGATGTATATCTGGATATTACACATTCATTTAGATCACTTGCCTTAATGTCATTTGTAATGATTGAATTTTTAAGATTAATAAGGGAAAAGGAAATTAATATAAATGGAATTTACTATGGAATGTTTGAATATAGAAATGAAAATAATGGTATTGCACCTATAGTAAATCTCAAGATATTTTATGATTTAATGCAATGGATAATAGCCATTAATGAGTTAAAAAAATATGGAAATGGAAATAATATAGCAAAATTATTGATTTCTACAGAAATAGATAAAAAAGAAATAGAAGAGACAGCAAATATATTTAAAAAATTTAGTTCATCCATTAATATAGGGGATATGAACAATATAAGACAGGCAATTCGCTATATAAAAAGTAAAATAAATGAAATTGAAGACATTCATCATCCAGTAGCTAAACTTATGATCCCTGAGCTGAAAAATTTCATTTTAAAACTTGATAAAAATAATGTCTCAGAGTTTCAATTTGAGCTTGCAAGATGGTTTCGGGACCATGAATTTTATGCCCTTTCGTATATGGCTCTTGTGGAGAGTATTGTGTCAAAACAGTGTGAAAAAAATAATAAAGAATTAACTGATGAAGATTCTAGAACTGAGTTAAGAAGGGAATTAAGGAAAAAACTTGGGGAATTTAAAGAACTCAATAAAATCCGAAATGACATTGCTCATCTAAGATATAATAACCCTAAACTCAAAGGTAATTTTAAAACATATAGTAGTGATGTTAAGATAAATAAGCTAAATGAATACATAAACTGGACCAAAAGGGAATTTTTTAGTTAGCTTGGAAAAAAGGATAAATATGAAAAAGCTACCTATAGGAATACAGACATTTAAAAAGATAATCAATGAAGGTTATATCTATGTAGATAAGACAAAAGAAGCATTGGATATTATAGAAAATTATCAATACGTATTTTTATCTAGACCAAGGCGATTTGGAAAATCTCTTTTTTTGGACACATTAAAAGAGATATTTCAGGGAAACAGAGAACTTTTTAAAGGGCTCTATATTTATAACAGATATAGTTTTGAAAAATATCCTGTGATAAAAATAAGTTGGTCAGGAAATCTGAGATCTCTTCCTAATATTGAAGAATATGGCAAAAGTATATTAAGGGAAAATTGCAAAAGATTGGGAGTGGAACTTGATCTAAATAGGGATATGTCTGTGTGTCTTAAAGAGATTATTCAACTTGTGCATGATACTTACAATAAAAGAGTAGTTGTTTTGGTTGATGAATACGATAGGCCGATATTAGACAATATAGATCAGGTTGAGGTTGCAAGAGATGCGAGGGAATTTTTAAAAGGATTATATGGAATTTTAAAAGATGCAGATGAATTTATAAGATTTGTTTTTATCACAGGAGTAAGCAGATTCTCAAGGGTCTCAATTTTTAGTGGTATAAATAATCTAGAGGATATTTCGTTAAACCCAGATTTTGCCTATATATGCGGTTATAAACATGAAAATTTGGAAAAAGAATTTAAAGGGTATATGGCTGGAGCTGATTTAGAAGAAGTTAAGAATTGGTATAACGGATATAATTTCCTTGGAAAAGAAAATGTTTATAATCCATTTGATATATTACTCTTTGTGAGAAATCACCACAAGTTTAAAAATTATTGGTTTTCAACAGGAACCCCAACTTTTTTGATAAAGCTTATTAAGGAAAAATCTTTTAATTTTATTGAACTGGAAAATCTTGAGACGGATGAGAAGATACTTGAGAGTTTTGACATTGATAAAATAGATATTGAACCTGTTATGTTTCAAACAGGTTATCTTACTATAAAAGAACAAAAGCAGATTGGCAGAAAAACTAAATATGTGCTCACTTTTCCTAATATTGAAGTAAGAATGAGCTTTAATGATTATTTATTGGACTATCTAGTAGAAGATGTATCAGAAAAAGGCAAACTTCAGGATAAATTATATGAGATGTTTTCTCAAGAAGACATATCTGTTCTAGAGGACACTCTTAAGACCCTTTTTGCAGCGATCCCATATACAAATTACATAAAAAATCAAATTGCAAAATATGAAGGTTTCTATGCAAGTATAATGTATGCCTATTTTGCAGGGGCAGGTTTTAATATAATTCCTGAAGATATTTCTTCAAAAGGGAGAGCAGATCTTACAGTGATTGTTGAAGATAAAGTTTATCTGTTTGAATTTAAGGTAAGGGACGAAAATCCAATAAAACAAATAAAAGAAAAGAGATATTATGAAAAATATTTAAACAATAAATCAATCTATGCAATAGGAATTATTTTTGACAATGTGGAGAGGAATATCAAAAATTTAAAAATAGAAAAAATAAAATAAAAAGTTATCTGCCTATTTCTTTAGCTCCGATTATTGATTGGGTTATGGATCAAGTTATTAGTAATTAGTTGTTAGTAATTAGTGATTAGTGAAAGGTAGAAGGATGAAGGTTGAAGGGTGAAGAGCACCCACAGACACAGATCACATACACAGACACACCAAAGCTTGAGACTTCGGAGTTAATGGAATAAGCAGAAAAAGTTAAAATAATATGATTAAGTATAATTTTTTTGCATGGGATAAAGAGGAAAATGAAGAGACATTGCTTTTTAGACGAATGAAGTGGGATGATCCAAGAAAGATATTAACTGAATATTCCATTGATAATTTAAAAGATATATTTTTCAAATTTTATTTTCGTTTTGATAAGAAAAATATAGCTTTTTGGAAATTAATTCTGGGAATAACAGATGAAGAAGTTGAGTCAATTACAAAGGGAAGTTTTAGAAGAAATTGCGGCATCTGGAATAGCTGAAGGTTTTTATCTGGCTGGTGGTACTGGAATTTCAATAAAATATGATCATCGTTATTCTGAGGATTTTGATTTTTTCTGTTTTCCATATAAAAATATTGATTTTTTTAAACTATCGTCTTGTTTTCTCCAAAAACAGGTTTTAGAATTAAGTAAAGATACTTTGATAATTCTTCTTAAAGGGGTAAAGGTATCATTTTTTGAATATAACTATCCTTTAATTAATGAACCATATTTTTATAAAGATTTAAGTATTAAAATTGCATCTGATGAAGATATAGCTGCAATGAAGGCTATAGCCATAATGCAAAGGGGGGAGAAAAAAGATTTTTTTGATCTATGGTATTTAATGAAGTATAATCAATGGAGTTTAGAGGACATATTATCTTTATGCAAAAAAAAGTATTTAGATTCTTTTAATGAATATGTTTTTATAAAATCAATTGTATATTTTGAAGATGCTGAAAAGTCTAAAATAAAAGACATAGATCCTTTCTGGAAAGAAATAAAATATTTTTTTAATTCAATGGTAAAAGATTTCTATTTTTAATCCTGGTTTGTTACTTTTATAAAACCAATAAATAACAATGGTTGCTCCTTAAAACAAAGGATAGGTGTCATGGGGAAAGGTTTTCCGCAGACCTCAAGGGGAAAATTGCTGTTTTTGATATCCAGTTGGAAATATTGATTTTTTGATTTTTGTATTTAAAGAGGTATGCGTCTCAATTATTTCAATAGGTTAAATGAAAAATTGGGGTGAAATTAAAAATTTTATCCAAATTTCTGTGGAGGTCTGCGGAAATGGACTTGCAATATATTGAAAATTATATAAATTAAAAGAATGCAGTTGGAAAAGACCTGAGATGCGAAGGGATTGAGACTTAATAACTTGTGTTCCAGCCCTTAAATGTCTTTCATGTTGGAAAAGACCTGAGATGCGAAGGGATTGAGACTTTTTTGTAGTAGAACTTCCTACAACCTCACCTGTAACCTGTTGGAAAAGACCTGAGATGCGAAGGGATTGAGACGGTTTATCCATGCCCAAATTCCCCGAGAGGTAATATGGGTTGGAAAAGACCTGAGATGCGAAGGGATTGAGACTTGACTAAGAACATTATTTATATCAGTCCAAGAAACAGTTGGAAAAGACCTGAGATGCGAAGGGATTGAGACTTAGCAGCAATAGCGTTTGCTAATTGTAAAGTAGATTTAGTTGGAAAAGACCTGAGATGCGAAGGGATTGAGACAAGATATATCCTCGCTTAACAGGTTTCAGAAAATTTAAAGTTGGAAAAGACCTGAGATGCGAAGGGATTGAGACTTATTATCTTAATTTGTTTCTCTTCCCCATACCTAACGTTGGAAAAGACCTGAGATGCGAAGGGATTGAGACTCAAAATCACTAAATACTGACATGGTTAATCCTCCTTGTTGGAAAAGACCTGAGATGCGAAGGGATTGAGACCCAGACATAGAGCTTGCGTCTGCTGGGAGTTGTTACCTGTTGGAAAAGACCTGAGATGCGAAGGGATTGAGACTCCTCTAAGACTTGGGGAAGGTCAAAGCCAAGAACATGTTGGAAAAGACCTGAGATGCGAAGGGATTGAGACCCTGCTTTACGCAGGGCCTCGGCGGGAGTTCTCCCCGTTGGAAAAGACCTGAGATGCGAAGGGATTGAGACCCTGCTTTACGCAGGGCCTCGGCGGGAGTTCTCCCCGTTGGAAAAGACCTGAGATGCGAAGGGATTGAGACTTAGTCTCAAAATATTTGTATTCTTTAGGAAACTTATCTTGTTGGAAAAGACCTGAGATGCGAAGGGATTGAGACTCCTTATAGTTAAAAATTTTAAAATTTCCCTTAAACCTGTTGGAAAAGACCTGAGATGCGAAGGGATTGAGACCTCTAAAAACTCTTCTATATTTTCCTCGGGACTGTTCCACATGTTGGAAAAGACCTGAGATGCGAAGGGATTGAGACTGAAGTTTGCGGCAAGCATCGATAAAATCACTGTAACAAACGAGTTGGAAAAGACCTGAGATGCGAAGGGATTGAGACTGAATCCACTGTCCCATTCCCCATTGCAGGAAATATGGGTTGGAAAAGACCTGAGATGCGAAGGGATTGAGACTTAAAAGTTTAAAACCTTTTCCCTTAACCCTAAAGACAAGTTGGAAAAGACCTGAGATGCGAAGGGATTGAGACCTCTAAAAACTCTTCTATATTTTCCTCGGGACTGTTCCACATGTTGGAAAAGACCTGAGATGCGAAGGGATTGAGACTGAAGTTTGCGGCAAGCATCGATAAAATCACTGTAACAAACGAGTTGGAAAAGACCTGAGATGCGAAGGGATTGAGACGCTTTTTTATTCCCTTTCATTTTAATTTTAAATTCTTCTAGTTGGAAAAGACCTGAGATGCGAAGGGATTGAGACCCAGAGGACGTCGTTGCCATTGCTGCCCCAAACATAGTTGTTGGAAAAGACCTGAGATGCGAAGGGATTGAGACCAACCTTGGATTAAGTTTAATTATCATGATCCACCTCCTTGTTGGAAAAGACCTGAGATGCGAAGGGATTGAGACCAACCTTGGATTAAGTTTAATTATCATGATCCACCTCCTTGTTGGAAAAGACCTGAGATGCGAAGGGATTGAGACACACTTAAAACTGTTTAACAAATCTTTTGTAACTTTGTAACGTTGGAAAAGACCTGAGATGCGAAGGGATTGAGACAGCGATAGCTCCTAGGAAACTCTTTAAAGCTAGAAAGAACAGTTGGAAAAGACCTGAGATGCGAAGGGATTGAGACTGAAATTTTTTAATTTTTAAAAAAATCTTAACCCGTTGGAAAAGACCTGAGATGCGAAGGGATTGAGACCAGAGTAGGTGCAGAGTAATCGTTAAAGTGCAATTCTGGTTGGAAAAGACCTGAGATGCGAAGGGATTGAGACCCGAAAATATTTCCTTCGTTATATTTTTTATAAGTTCCTGTTGGAAAAGACCTGAGATGCGAAGGGATTGAGACCTTGTTTAATTTTTAACAATTTCAATTCCTTGTTCTTCCCCGTTGGAAAAGACCTGAGATGCGAAGGGATTGAGACATCCATAATCAAGACTGCCGTCTTTTTTAAGGTAAAGCAGGTTGGAAAAGACCTGAGATGCGAAGGGATTGAGACGGCAGAGTTTATTTTCTGGATATCAATAGGAAGGTCCACGTTGGAAAAGACCTGAGATGCGAAGGGATTGAGACGAACAAGTCTTGGGGGCAAATAGTAGTAGCCTGGATCGTTGGAAAAGACCTGAGATGCGAAGGGATTGAGACAATATTTTTCCTCTTAATATATACATTATAAGCCATTAAAAGTTGGAAAAGACCTGAGATGCGAAGGGATTGAGACTGGCTAACTTAATCACCTTTTTGATAGCCCAAATGCCAGCGTTGGAAAAGACCTGAGATGCGAAGGGATTGAGACAGAACGACGTTTGCTGGGAGGTGACAACTCCCAGCGGACGTGTTGGAAAAGACCTGAGATGCGAAGGGATTGAGACTGATTATATATATTTTTTCTATCATGTTACACCTCCTTGTTGGAAAAGACCTGAGATGCGAAGGGATTGAGACCACTCGCAAAGGTTGTAGTGCTTTATGCTATTCTCTTTGTTGGAAAAGACCTGAGATGCGAAGGGATTGAGACCCAGATACAAAAGCAGCCTAATTTTTTAGCATCCTCTTGTTGGAAAAGACCTGAGATGCGAAGGGATTGAGACTCGTTTTCTTGTTTTAATTTAATATTCTTTTTACTAAGTTGGAAAAGACCTGAGATGCGAAGGGATTGAGACGAATCAAGCCAATTTGCACAAGAGAAAACTTCACTTAGTTGGAAAAGACCTGAGATGCGAAGGGATTGAGACGTTTTGAGATTTTCTCAGTTTCTTTAGTAATTTGTTTCTGTTGGAAAAGACCTGAGATGCGAAGGGATTGAGACAATATTTTTCCTCTTAATATATACATTATAAGCCATTAAAAGTTGGAAAAGACCTGAGATGCGAAGGGATTGAGACTGGCTAACTTAATCACCTTTTTGATAGCCCAAATGCCAGCGTTGGAAAAGACCTGAGATGCGAAGGGATTGCCACAAAAGTGGCGTGAACCGTGAGGCGTGAACAGTGAACCGAATATTGGAAAATGCCTATTTCTTTAGCCCCGATTATTGATTGGTTATGGATCAAGTGATTAGTGGTATGTGTGTGAGTGTGGGTGTATGTGTGTGTATATGGAAGTTACAGACCCCAGACACAGATCACATACACAGACACATCAAAGCTTGAGATTTCTAAGTTAATGGAAAAAGAATTTTATTAGAAGAGGTTATAATTTCTAAGTATTCTCGCCACTTTTGGCTCTTCTAGTGCAAGTTCCTGTAAGGCATGGATTAAATCTCTCACTCTGCCATATTTTTCAATATCAGCAATGGTTTCTTCTTTTGCCTTTTTGATAATGGTTCTTCTATCCCAATAGGCAAATCCTATTACAGATGCAGTTAATGTGGTGAAGATACCAACTATCATCCATAAAAAAGATATTAAATCTTCAAACCTTTTGTTTACGTCATCAAATCTCTTATCAATTTGCTCAAATCTCTTGTCAATTTGCTCAAACCTCTTATCAATTTGTTCAAACCTTTTGTCCACCTGCTCCATAAATACCTGTAGAGCGGTTTCCACTTTTACTAGTCTTTCTCTATCCTCCTGGGTAAAACCTGTATTTTGGGCAAAGAGAGGTATAGAAGTAAGGAGTGTTATAGTAAATATTATACTGAAAAATATTTTTTTCATAGCTTAAATCCTTTGAACGGGATAATTATGAATCTTTTTTGTCAATTTTATAAATCAAAAGTAGATACAGGTCAATTTATTTTGTTTCCATTAAGATTTAAATGTTAACCGTGAACCGGCAAACTTGTGTGTCTGCTCTAACAAAAAAAGGACGCGCACATAGGTGTGCCCCTACAAAAATGTTTCAAACATGCAAGGGAGATCTGAGAGTAGAGGATTAGAACCTGCTAAACGGTAATATGAAAATTTGATATCGGAATATCAGTTAGATAGGATCGGAATTAAGAAGGAATTAAAAACAAAATATTAGACATTTTTGTACTCCACATGTTTATACATTTTATAATAAAGACTTTTTTGTTAACTTCTTGACAAAGAAGTATTTTTTGCAATATTAGTAAGATTACAAATTATGGTGATTTGTTATATCTTATTGTTTTTTATACAATAATTATTGTTTCCTATTCCTAATATAAGGATACATATGCTGCTAGGTAAAATTGTATATAGCATGTTTCAATGAGGTTGAAATATTGTACCACTTCAGTTTAACAGAGCATTCTTGCCATCGATAAGGATAATATCAAATGATATATTCATTTGCAAAATTTTGTACTAGCTTATGGGGAGTGAGAGTTTTTTGTTCTACTATTTTAATAGTATGTATTTTCGCTATATTAAGATTGTGGTTTTTAAAAAATAAGTTAGATAAAACGATAAAAAATATTATTAATAGATTAAAAGATTTGCAAGACCCAAATGAATTCTATAACAGATATGAAGATATAAATGAAGTTTTTGAGAATGACCCTTATATTGGGAATGAATGGAAAAATTTTAAGAAATCATTGATATTTCCATCAAGCAATACAAGTAATTCTGGAATTATTCAAACGTCTGCTCCTGCTAAATTTTTTTTCGACCCTGAAACTTATTTAAACAAATATTTATGTCTCTCTTTTTTTAATTCAGTTCCTAATTATCTAACTGGCGGCGGAATATTATTCACCTTTGTTGGATTAGCCTGTGGCATCTATTTAGCAAGAGAGGGTTTTGACTCTGGAAATGTAAGCAAGATTACCATTTCCTTACTCCATCTTCTTGGAGGAGCTTCTTTGGCCTTTTGGACTTCTATTTGGGGACTTATTTGTTCAATTGCTTTTTCCATGATATTGAAATGGTGTAGTCGTAGCAGCTTTTTTCTTTTAGAGGAATTGCTATCTAACATTGACAGACTTATTCCATTTGTTACTTCAGAAAAACTTGCCAAAGAACAGCTTGAAGAACTCAAAGTGCAATCTACCCAGCTCCAAAGATTCAATACAGAATTGGCTGTGTCTATTGCAGAGGCTTTAGATAGGCGCCTTTCCCATCAATTGTCTGGATTAGCAACATCCATTAACCACGCTTTAACTAATATTGTAAATGAAAATTTGATACCTCATCTTAAGGCTATAAACAATACCATGGAAAGTATTAAAACAGATAGGGGTGAATCTTTAGTTAATATGCTACATGAGATATCTGATAAATTTAGGGAATCATTACATGGTGCTGCGGGTAAGGAATTAAATGCCTTAGCTTTATCTGTGAATAATTTGATAGGTGAGATAAAGGCATCGGAACAGTTGTTGGGAAATGCTCAAAAACAGGTTAACGAAACAGTGATGGTATTATTAAACCAGGCTAAGGATGTAATGGGTGAACTAAGCGAAACAATGAAAGAGTCTTCCGAAAAAACAGTATCTAATTTGAAGGATACAAGTAAAGAGATATCTAATGATTTAACCAATGCAGGCAAGGAGGTTGAACAAAAATTCAGGGAAGCTGCTCTAACCATTGAAAAAGCAATATATCAATTTAGAGATATAACTGAGCAAATCCAGACATCTCTTGTTAGCCCAATTAATAGTTTGAAACAATTAGTAGTTGATTTTTCAAGTAATATTGACAAGTTAAAATCTACAACACAGGAGTCTGGACACATTTTGGAAAAGGCAGGAGAAAACGCAAAGGTGATGACAGCGTTAACTGAACAAATAAAAAATACAATTTCACATATTGAAAAAACTGCCTTCTCATTTGAAGGAGCTGCGCAAAATGTCTTAGAGAGCACTGAGAAGTCTCATGAAATCCATGAGGAAATGAAACTTCTTTTTAAAGAAATGCAACATGAAAGACAGTCGCTCACTTCTTTATGGAATATGTACCAACAGAGATTTGCGGGATTGGATGAAAGCCTAAAAAAGATTTTTGAAGAAATAAACGAGGGATTAAATTCATATGTTGATAGATTGAGGGACTATGTAGTGGACATGGAAAAGTATTTAAGTAAGGGTGTTGATACATTAAGTGGCGCAGTAGGTGAACTTAGAGAGGCTATTGAGGATTTGTCTGAAACATTTTATTTAGAAAAATAAGATTTTTTAATAAAGGGATTGGATCCTAAAAGTAATAATGATTGGTATAAATAATACAAGAAAAAATAACAATGAAAATGAGCAAAGTTATTTAGTATCTGTTAGTGACTTAATGGCAGGACTACTTTTTATTTTTATAATTACCCTTGCTGTATATGCACTAAATTTTAAGTTTGCAGAGAAGAGTCAAAAGGAAGCTGAGGCAAGGCATATTCAAGAAAAAGAAAGGCTTCAAGGAGTAGTTAATCAACTTATAAATACTAGAAAAAAACGAGCTCAAATGTTACATCGCATTCAATTAGAAGCTTTAAAATATGGTGTAAACATAAATGTAAATGAGGAACAGGGTATTTTACATCTTCAAGAGGGAGTGTTATTTGATTCAGGATCAGCAGAATTAAAACCTGACGGTCAAGAAACTTTGAAAATACTTGCTAATGTTTTTCTTAAGATTCTTCCTGAGTATCTTTGTTTTGGTCTTAGCAATAAAGGCAAAAATTCAGCTTTAACAAAAGTAGGTACTATTGAAACAGTTTTTATAGAAGGGCATACAGACAGGCAACCAGTTCGTCCAGGTGGTAAGTTTAAAGATAACTTAGAGCTTTCAGCTGCACGTGCCAGAAACACTTTTAAGTTTTTAGCTGTGAATTTTCCTCAATTGATAGATTTTAGAAATTGTGATGGATATTATATTTTTAGTCTAAGTGGATATGGTGAATATCGACCTATTAGACCTTATAAAGAAAATGAATTTAATGTCCCGGAAAACAGACGAATAGATTTTCGGTTTATTATGTTTCCACCTGAAGCCAAACCAAAATTAATTAAAGATGTTGAAAAACAATTTAATAGTCCTGAAAATTTTAATAATTGAAATAAAAAAATGGTTCTAACATAGATGTATTAATTCATGGATAGGATTATGAGTAGTAATATTCCTTATGAACCATGGGTAAATAATTTATTACAACACATCAAGATGACATTAAATGTGTGTTCTCAGTCTTTATCATCGCCTAAAGTTATAAGCAAAACAGTGAAAGAAATTATAAAAAAACATAATAATGTTATTCCTCGAAAACCAGAACCTTATAGTTTGGAACCAGTTAGAAAGGCAGTTTGGTTGGCAATAAAAAACAATACTCCTTTAACTAAATTGTCAAAAAGGTATTTACGGAGGATTCCTTGGATCTTGTTCGAAAGGGAAAGAACTTTCGAGGAGATAGAAGAGCGGATCATTGAATTTTTAAGGTGGTTATATCAATATGGATCAGCTTCAACTATTAGGACAATGCTTATTGTATTCTTAAACCGTTATCCAGAAAAATTATCAACCTTTGAATTGTGGAGAAGAGATTTAAAAACAATTTTGGTAACAAAACATCTACCCTCTCTTTTGGGATGGAAAAAACGTTGTGAGGAATTTTCTCTTTTGGAACCAAGAGGTTATGAAAGATTCACGTCTATATTTCTAGAAAATAATGTGCCCCCTGACCATTTTTTAGCTGAAGCTGGCTTTACTGGGGAGTTAGCAAGAGCAAAATTTTTGTCTCGAGCCTGTGTAGCCCTATTAGAGCAACTTAAACAAGACATAGAAATAGGAAAAATTTCACCTTCTGTCCTTTCACATGGTATTGAGTTTTTTATAAGTAATAAAAGTGAGTTAAGGTTTCCTGAATATAGGATAGATATTATAAATAAATTACTTTCCCCATTCATAGGTGATATTGATCCTACAAAAGAGCATCTTTTAAATATCATAGCCAAATTTCTAATAAAAACATTTGGTGACCCGAGACTTCCCTCAGCTACAAGATGGCACGGTGTTTCAACTCCAGCAAAACAAGTAATTATGCGTTGGCTAACTGGTATCACTTTAGAAGATTTTTTTCGTATTTTGGACTACACAGTTAAAAGTGGTAACTATAGTCATCATTGGCCATACAGGAGAGCCTTTTGGCTAGCTTATTTTAAAAAAGGGCATATAGTAGAGGCCTGGGTATTGTTAGGACCTATTGCACAAGAGTATGTGAAAAAAATCGATGATTGGGAATTAAAGACTCATGGTCGGTTATTAAAAGGCGATCTAGTACTTCCCAATCATTCTGTTCTTCTTTTAAAATTTAAAGGAGGCTTAGTGGTAGCAGAATGGAGTCATAATGGAAAAGGCCGTTTTTGGCTCCCAGGGAATAAAAATGCTCCTCAGTTCTATAAGTCTAAATATTACCGTAGGGAAGTAGTCGATAATTGTGACTTTGAATTTATTCATGTTTATGGAGAAAAATACTCTTGGCAGAGAAAAGTTTCCAAATGGATTAAGGAGCAGATTGGGGTATTTGTCTCACCTTCAGAATATAGGATTGATTAAATATGAAGGCCTTTTTTGATTGGACAGTTAATAACGATGGTTTTTTATTTATATGTAAAACAAAGAAAGACTTTGTAGAAATAAATGAATGGGCAAAATATGATTTAGTAAACAAAAAGTATACTAGGATAGTAAGGGTTGGTCCAATATTGCGAATGCTTGAAGATGAAATTGCCTTAGAAGCAGGAGATAAAAAAGTTTTAGTTCCTCACCTGGCAATTGCAGATCTCAATCCAGATGAGCTTCACCAACTTGCCTTGCCTGAACCAGCACCTTTTACTCTTCATATTGAATCTAAAGGACTTGTTTCTGACCCTGATTTTGCTTTTATTTATGCCTTTTGGCGACCAGATAATACTCCACTAATAAATCCCCAACGGAAAGGTTGTTTAATTTTAGTGGGTACTAAAGAATATATCTTAACAGAACCCTATTATTCTATAATTGAGGCATTGGATCGTTTTAAGTCTGCTTCTCAAAAAAGTATTGATGAAAGATTGGTTGCATTAAGTACTATCAAAGAGAAATTACCTAAAGATGTAGTTCTTGGAGACTATTTGACATCTATAAATGTTGTTACGGCCCATCATTTTTCAATTGATCCCTTTGTAAATGAACAAGGAGAACCAGATTTTGATCCTGTATTGGTTCGCCAAATCAATAAATCCAATGGTGGAATTAATGATGAAGAGAGTCTTGAACTAGAGAGAGTTTTGCCCAAAGCATGTGAAGAATTCTTTTCAAGACATTTTCGTAGAAAAAAAAAGATAACTTTGCAATATCCCGCGGGAAATGGTTGGTTTGTTGTGCTTTCAGAGCCATTAAGAACGGCTCTTCAGATAGTTAGAGAATATCAACTTGCTGAGCCTGAGGTGCGGCGAAGGTTTATTACTAATCCTCGTCCATTTCTTAAGGAGGGGTTGGGACAGCTTTATGATGAATCTTTAGTGGATAATCTCTTTCAAGAATCTTTGGAATATGGAGAGCGAGTTAAAAAAATAGGTCATTGGAGTCCACCAGTTCTTCCATTTATTAAAAAAATGGGCAAAGAGCCATGGTTGCCACCTGAAGTACTAGGAATTCGAGTTGGAGATCAATGGATTGTGATAGATACCCAAGACATAGAGAGTCTTCATCAGAAGGTAATAGAAGCAAAGGATAAGGGTGAGCCCAATGTAAATTATAAAGGTAATATAGTACCAGCTACTCAACAGACATTGGAAGCATTGGAACAACTAATCGGCATTATTTCTCCAGTTGAACCAAGTGAAAAGAAAAAGTCTAAAAAGCCTTATGAAAAATATGTTCTTATTATAAAGGGTAATTTTGAAGAGATAGAGATACAATACAAAAGGGAACAAAGACCTGGCAAATACGGTGAAATTCCCTGTGATTTATTAAAAACAAAACTGCTTCCCCATCAAGAAGAAGGATTGAAATGGCTCCAAGAACATTGGATATCAGACAGTCCTGGGGCTATTTTGGCTGATGATATGGGGCTTGGCAAGACATTACAGGCTTTGGCTTTCTTGGCTTGGGTGAGGAAGTATAATAAAGGCCCGTTTTTAGTAGTGGCTCCAACAGGTCTTTTAGATGAGTGGGCCCAGCAAAGCCAAACTCATCTTAAGGAATCGGCTCTAGGAGATTTAATTAAGGCATATGGACGGACTTTAAAAGAATTGCGTAAAAGGAAAGGGCAATTCATAAAAGAAATTGAAACCGGAGTTCCTGCTTTAAATACAAATGAGCTAGCTGAAGCTGGTTGGGTTTTAGCTACCTATGAGACAATAAGAGATTATCAACATAGTTTTGGTCAGGTTAAGTGGAAAATAATTATATTTGATGAGGCTCAAAAAATTAAAAATCCCTCAACAATGGTTAGTTGGTCTGCTAAGGCTATGCAATCTGACTTTGCTTTAGCATTAACCGGGACCCCTGTAGAAAATAGACCTGTTGATATGTGGTGTATAGTCGACACAGTTCGGCCTGGCGAATTGGGATCTTTAAAGGAGTTTTCATCAAAATATGAAAAAGATAATGGGTTAACCATTGAGTGTCTTAAAAAATTGAATTTTCATCTAACAAGGGGGAAAAAACCATCCATACTTATGCGAAGACAAAAATCGGACTATCTTAAAGGACTTCCCCCGAAAAAAGAGCATATTTTAAAAGAGACTATGCCACCTCCACAAAGTGATGCATATGATCAAGTTATTGCATGGGCTAAAAAACTTGGACGTAGAAAAGGCGGTATGTTAGAGGCGTTACATAAGCTTAGGAGTGTTTCGCTGCATCCTCTAGATATGAAAGCTGCAGAACTTTCAGATTTAGAGTATATTCAAGCTTCTGCAAGACTTATTACTACTTTTAAAGTCTTAGATGAAATTGCAAATAGGAATGAAAAAGTATTAATTTTTTTGGAATCATTAGCAATGCAAGGTTATTTGGCAGAACTAATTCAGAAAAGATATAAGTTGTCACTTCCACCTATGATAATAAATGGATCAATTTCTGGACCTAAACGCAAAAAAAGAGTAGAGTTATTTCAAAAAAGTAGTGACTTTGATGTAATGATTCTTTCACCGAAAGCGGGAGGAGTGGGATTTACTATAACCGCTGCTAACCATGTAATACATTTGTCTAGGTGGTGGAATCCTGCGGTAGAGGATCAATGCACTGATCGTGTTTACAGGATATCTCAACAAAAACCGGTACATGTTTATTATCCCATTGCTATACATCCCAATTGGGATAAATTTAGCTTTGATTTAAAATTGCATGAACTGCTAAATAATAAAAGATTACTTTTTAAGACCATATTGGCACCTCCTTCAGGGACATCAAAAGATGCAAAACAACTTTTCAATGAAACAGTGTTGGGTAATCAGTCTGAAATCAATGATAGAGAACAACTTAATAATTTTTTTAATGGGCTGGACTTGATGGAGCCGCTTCAATTTGAGGAATGGGTTTTAAGTAAATTAAGGGACTTTGGCTATAATGTTAAACGTACTCCTATTTCTGGAGATCGTGGAGCTGATGTGATCGCTTTAGCTCCTAAAGGCTCAGGTTGGCCCAATTTAATTATTCAGGTCAAACATACCCAGAGGAATTCTCTATGTTCAGATAAAGCAATAGATGAAATATTAAAAGCCATAAAATATTATCCCCAAGTTCCACAACCAATATTACAGGTTGTTGTCACTAATGCCAGTGGTTTCCCATCTTCAGCCATTGAAAAGGCTCAACAAAATAAGATATTGTTAATAGATAAGGAAGGACTTTCTCTCTGGCCTGCACAAGTAGTTAAAAAAACTAAATGAAATGTTTCATATAAATTTAACCAAAGAACTAAAATCATCGGGTTTTTTGTTGATTTTGACTATTTTTATTTATGGATTAGTCATAAATCGTGTAGAAATTTTTTAATACTTTGTTGTTAAGAACTTATTTTAGCTCATTGAAATAAAGGATAGGTGTTATGGGGAAAGGTTTTCCGCAGACCTCAGCGGAAAAATGTTACAAAAGACCTGAGATGCGAAGGGATTGCCACAAAAGTGGCGTGAACCGTGAGGCGTGAACAGTGAACCGAATATTGGAAAATGCCTATTTCTTTAGCCCCGATTATTGATTGGTTATGGATCAAGTGATTAGTGGTATGTGTGTGAGTGTGGGTGTATGTGTGTGTATATGGAAGTTACAGACCACAGGCACAGATCACATACACAGACACATCAAAGCTTGAGACTTCTAAGTTAATGGAAAAAGAATTTTATTAGAAGAGGTTATAATTTCTAAGTATTCTCGCCACTTTTGGCTCTTCTAGTGCAAGTTCCTGTAAGGCATGGATTAAATCTCTCACTCTGCCATATTTTTCAATATCAGCAATGGTTTCTTCTTTTGCCTTTTTGATAATGGTTCTTCTATCCCAATAGGCAAATCCTATTACAGATGCAGTTAATGTGGTGAAGATACCAACTATCATCCATAAAAAAGATATTAAATCTTCAAACCTTTTGTTTACGTCATCAAATCTCTTATCAATTTGTTCAAACCTCTTATCAACTTGTTCAAATCTCTTATCAATTTGCTCAAATCTCTTGTCAATTTGCTCAAACCTCTTATCAATTTGTTCAAACCTTTTGTCCACCTGCTCCATAAATACCTGTAGAGCGGTTTCCACTTTTACAAGTCTTTCTCTATCCTCCTGGGTAAAACCTGTATTTTGGGCAAAGAGAGGTATAGAAGTAAGTAATGTTAAGGTGAGTATTATACAGATAAATATTTTTTTCATATCTTCTTAGATCCTTTGTTTGGAGTAACTATCAATATTTTTTATATTGAATAAATCAGAATTAGATTTAGGTCAATTGGTTTTGTTTACATGGAATTTAACTGTGATCCGTGAATCGGTACCCGTTAAACGGAATAGGGAGAAGGAGTTTTTCATGAGAGTTTATGTTACAACTCAAGGAGCAACCATTGTTAAACAAGGAGATAGACTACTTGTAAAAAAGGAAGATGCAATATTCCATACGTTATTTTTACATAAGCTGGAGCAGATTATTGTCTTTGGGAATATTGCAATTACCGCACCTGCGAGAAGGGCTATTTTTAAGGAAAAAATAGATACTGTATTTTTGTCAAAAGATGGGAGATTTGTTGGAAGATACATGATAGAGGAGCCAAAGAATTTTTTTCTTCGAAAGAGACAATTTGATCTGTTAAATGATAATAAGTTTCCGCTAAATATTTCAAAATGGATAGTAAAGGCCAAATTTATGAGCATGGCCAATATGTTAATGAGGATTTCAAGGACAAAATCAAAGGGAAGGTGTAAAGACGTTGCTCATGAAATAAGGTCACTCATGGATAAAATTGACCAGGCAGATAATGTTGATAGTGTAAGGGGATATGAGGGCAAGGGGGCTGCTTTGTATTTCTCTTGTTTTAGTGAAGGATTTAGCGAGGATTGGGGTTTTAGAAAAAGGGTTAGAAGGCCACCAACTGATCCTGTAAATTCTGTGTTGTCCCTACTCTATACCTTTTTATTCAATAGGGTGTATTCTGCTGTAAGGGCAGCAAATTTAGACCCATTTGTGGGAAATTTGCACATGCCTGATTACGGGCGATATGCCCTTGTTATGGATTTAATGGAAGAATTCAGGGTAATTGTTGTGGATACCCTGTGCCTTTCTCTTTTTAATCTGGGAATCTTAAAAAAGGAACATTTTGAACAAAAAAGGCCAGAGATAGATGAAGAGAGTGATAATCTGGTAGCAGAAGACGCAGAGATTGGAAAGGTGGTAAATGACAAGTTTGGTCTTATGAGTGCTGACGAGAGCAGTGATTTTTTTGATGTTCCGCCCCAGAGGTTTGTGGAAGATGGGGTTGATACAAACAGGAATGATAAGGGCAAGTTGCCTGTTAAATTGAAACCAGATGCCCTGAAAAAGGTTATACAGGCCTTTGAGAAAAAGTTGCAGACTGAGTTTTATTATGAGCCCCTGGATAGAAAAATAACCTATGAAAAATCCATATTTGAACAGGCAAGACAATATAGAAAAGTGGTGGAGGATGAAATCAAGACCTATGTTCCACTTGTCTTAAAATAGGATGGATGTTATGAACGTTGTGATTACATATGATATTTCAGATAATAAAGTAAGGACAAAATTTCATCATCTGTTGAAAAATTTGGGATATAACATACAAAAATCTGTTTTTGAATGCGATATGTCTGAATATGACTTAATTCAGATAAGAAAATTTTGTGTGCAGTACTTGGATGTTGAGACAGATTCTGTTAGGATTTACAAAATATGTTCTGATTGTTTGGATAAGGCCCAGGTGCAGGGAACTACCATAAAATTAAAGGCTGATAGGTGGGTAATAATATAGAGTTATGAGAAAGATTTTACTCTGTGTATCAGGAACAACACCACAAATTATAACAGAGACCATCTATGCCCTTGCTGTGTTAAGGGATCCTCCTTTTATACCTCATGAAATACACGTTATTACAACATCAATTGGCAGGGATTTTATACTGGAGAATTTATTAAATACAGAACAGGGTTATTTTTATAAACTAATAAAAAATTATGAGATTCCCAAGCCCAAATTTGATCTCCAGACTATTCATGTAATAGGAGAAGGGGCAGGAGAAGTTATAGATATTGTGGATGACAGGGTAAATAAATTGACTGCTGCCTTTATATTGCAAACAGTAAAAGATTTGTGTGTATTAGAAGAAAATCAGGTACATGCATCAATTGCTGGTGGAAGAAAGACAATGGGTCTGTTTTTGGGTATGGGGATGCAATTTTTTGGAAAAGAGATAGATGAGATGTCCCATGTCCTTGTAAGTCCTCCCTTTGAATCACACCCTGATTTTTATTACCCCCCTAATCCACCTAAAATAATAACAGTCTATGATTCCAGGCAGGGAAAATACCATAAGTTGTGTACCAGTGAGGCCAAAATAACCCTTGCAAATATACCTTTTATAAGACTCAATTTGGTTGAAGATTTTAAAAAGGACCTGGAGTTGAATTTACTGGTGGATATTGCCCAAAAAAAGATACAGGAATGCGTGCCTGTAATAGAAGTCTCGGAATCTGATCTGTCCATAACTATATCTAGACAAAAATTATACTTAACTCCAGTTGAAAGGGCCATTTATTTTTTTATGCTAAATAATAAGTTACAATGTACAAAGGATGTATGCGAGCCTGGATGCAGGGAGTGTTATGTTTCCCCTGGCATGTTCAATTTACATGAGATTTTGGACTATTATAGAAAGATTTTGGGGAACTGCTCACAGCGTGTGGAGAGATTTGAAGCTTCTTTGAACAAGATGGATGTTCGCTCTTGGTTTTTACAACACAGATCAAGGATAAATAAAAAGTTGAGGGGAGTGGACTTTACATGTAAGTCCCTAATACAGGATTATGGTGCCTATGGGACTAAAATTTATGGCATAGATGTACCAAAGGAGAGGATCTTTATTAAATATTAAATAAAAGACAAAGGAAGAAGTTATGGAACTTAGCTATTTAGTTAAAAAAAAGTGCCATATGTTTACATCCATGGTTCTGGATGTTCAAAAGATATACGGGTCTATCAAGTTTCAGAGGTAGGAGGGTATGCCATTGACCTTCCAGGTCACGGAGACTCCCCAGATTTGTTATTTTAGATATGGAAAAAATAAAAATCCGTTCCTTATAATGAAAAGGGAACGGATTTTTATTATAGAGTTTCCAATCTATTATTAGCTTAATTTTGTTCTGACTTAATCTTTTTCCTTGTAATCACTGCAAATCCAATTAAACCAGTTCCAAAAAGTAGCATGGTAGCTGGCTCTGGTACTGGATTTGGGAGTGTACCTTTGCCCATTAGATTGTCATTTCCACACTTTATAGTTAAATGACTAATAAATGTAGTACCTGGTGGTAAAAAAGAAAGGTCAATTGAAAATCCGTAATGGTCACTCCCTTGTAAGGGAATACCTTGTAAATTAGTGGGTAAGACATTCTTGTTCTGAAAGTAAGGATGTTCGTAATAAGCAAAATCTCCTCCGTAGACAATCTTTAATCCATTATTGTTTTGTTTATTATATTCTTTTGCATATCTCCATGGGCTTGAAAAATCATTACTGTAATAATACACATATTTCAATTGATCTGAATTTCTAATTTCAAAGACTTTAAAGATATTATTATTAAAATTTAGCCTTATTGCATAGTCATATCCATAATTATCATTAATCCATCCAACATCGTTTGGCCTACGTCTATTTGGATCTGGTGTATCACCACCATATCGTGCATCTCCGTCAATATCTAAGAAAATATCTCCAACTGTTATACCTTCCACTCCATTTTTAAAATCAAATCCACCGATAACACTTAATTTATATCCATTCAAAAAAAATCCTTCTAAATCCCATTTTTGTTCAGCCTGGTCTTCTGGTTCCACTTCATTGTCTTCCTGTGTTCCATACCATTCATCTTGTGTATTAGAGCTGTTGTCATAGATTGTTATGTTTTGTCCAAATCCAAGTGCGTATGAAAAATTTTGCATATATATAATACTTATAAAAATAAATGGTAGTGTAATCCATACGAGGTATTTATTTTTCATAGGACCTCCTTTTGCTTGTTATTTGTGAGGAAATGAAGCAAGTTGTGTGCCATTTAGTTTGTTTTTGATAACAAATTGAATTTATTGTTATTTTTTGAAATGTATCGATTCTTTATGAAAAAAAGTGCAAATTGTTTGTTTTAAGTGTAGTTGGTAAGTGAAAATAAATGCATACTGAAGGGAAAAATTTTTTGGAAGGTCAATTTTTTATTTTATAACCAACTCCCCTGATTGTTTTTATAAGTTGTGAATAAGGGCCAAGTTTGGCCCTAAGTCTTCTTATATGTGTATCCACAGTGCGCTCATATCCTTCAAAGTCATAGCCCCATACGCTATTTAAAAGATATTCCCTACTGAGTACCTTGCCATCTGCCCTGATTAACTCCAAAAGTAGTTTAAATTCTGTAGTTGTTAGCCCAATTTCCTGTCCATCTATTGTTACTTCCATTTTCTCTTGATCTATAACAAGTGATTTATATTGCCATTTTGTTTTGGATGTTGAGTTCTGAGTCCTTTTAAGCACGGCCTTTATCCTTAGAATAAGTTCCCTGACACTAAAGGGTTTCACCACATAGTCTTCTGCACCAAGTTCAAAACCCAGGATCCTATCAAGTTCCTCTCCTCTGGCAGTTAAGATAATTACTCCAGTATCTTTTGTTAAGGGATTTAGTTTTATTTTTTTTAAAATGTCCAGACCATCCATATCAGGGAGCATCAAGTCTAGAACTATAAGATCAAACCTATCCTTTTCAAGGATACAAAGGGCCTTCTCACCTGTGGAACACACAGAAGTAATAAAACCTGCACGTTCAATGTTAAACTTCAAAATTTCCTGGATATCTTCTTCATCTTCTATTATTAAAATCTTTTTTTTATCCATGATCTTTTATCTATTATCAAACTGACAATAGTGCTTTATGTTTATGCCCTTTGCAATAAATACCCCACTTTCTGCAATATTTGTGGAAAGGTCGGCGATTCTTTCAAATCTTTTTGCTATATTAATGCAATATACAGATCTCTCAATTGCAGGAGTCTCTTTAATCATATAGGCAATAATTTTTTTTAATATATTATCGTACAACCTATCCACAGTGGAGTCCATTTTGCATACATTGATGGCCATATCTGGGTCTGGTTTAAAAAATGAACCAAGGGCACTATCAAGCATATCAAAGGCCTTGTCTCCCATATATCTAAGTTCTCCATAAAAGGGAAGCTCGGGTTTAAGACTTAATATAATAGTTGCCTGTGCAATATTTGCTGCCTCATCTCCAATCCTCTCAAGGTCAATTGATGCCCTCATACATCCCAGTATGAATCTTAGATCACTGGCAACAGGTCCTTCAAGGGCCAGGAGCTTTAAACAATTTTTGTCTATTTCTACTTCCAGGTGGTTGATTAGTTCATCTCCATCAATAACCTCCTGGGCAAGATCAGTATCCATTTTTTTAAAGGCAGAAATACAGTTTTTTAATGACTCCTTTACCCGGGATGCCATTTTTAGAGAAAGGGTTTTTAATTGTTCTATTTCTTCATGCAAATGAGTGTACATACGGTCTCCTTATCCAAATCTTCCAGTTATATATTCTTCTGTTTGTTTTTTATTGGGCTTTGTGAAAATTATTTCTGTCCTGTCCATTTCAATTAATTTCCCCATAAAAAAGAATCCAGTAAAATCTGCAATCCTTGCTGCCTGCTGCATGTTATGGGTAACGATCACAATTGTGAAGTTTTTTTTGAACTCATATATTAGCTCTTCAATTTTTCTGGTGGCAATGGGATCCAATGCAGAGGCAGGTTCATCCATGAGCAATACCTCTGGCTGGACTGCAATGGCCCTGGCAATACATAGCCTTTGTTGTTGTCCTCCTGAAAGTCCCATTGCAGATTCCCTTAACCTATCTTTTACATCATCCCACAGTGCAGCCATCTTTAAACTATCTTCAACCCTTTGAGCTATTAGGTCCCTATCCTTAATACCCTGAACAATGAGACCATAGGCCACATTGTCAAAAATTGATTTTGGAAAGGGATTTGGTTTTTGAAAGACCATTCCCACCTTTCTTCTTAAATCTACCACATCAACCTCGGGCTCATATATATTTCTATTGTCCAGATACACCTCACCCTTTATCCTGGAACCCTCTATTAAGTCATTCATCCTATTAAGACATCTTAAAAAGGTGCTTTTGCCACATCCAGAGGGACCAATAAGGGCAGTTACCTGATTTTCATAAATATCCATTGAAATATCAAATAGTGCCTGCTTTTCCCCATAAAAAAAACTCAAGTTTTTTACCTTTATTTTGATTTTATTCTCTTTCATGTGGTTATCACCTACAATTTGTAATAATTGAAATTCAACAGTTTATTGTTTTGTTGATCCTGGGTTAGGGATAGTGAACCAGACAATACATCCCCTGTTGTCCTGGAGAGTAGGACTCTCAACCCATATATCACCCCCAAAATAGCGCACTATATTTTTGCAAATAGATAGACCTAAACCATAGCCAGATCCACCTGATCTTTTGGCACCTCTGGTTTGATAAAACCTCTCAAAAACCCTGTCCTGTTCACCTGCTGGTATCCCAACACCAGAGTCTTTTATCCCTATTTGTAAAAATTTCTTGTGTTCTTTAACTTCCACAGAGATCTCACCACTTTCCCCTGAAAATTTAATGCTATTGTGTATTAGATTTTTAAGGACTGTATACAACTTTTGTCTGTCATATTTAATTTCAATGGACCTATCTATATTTTTAAATTCAATATCTTTTCCCCTGGCAATTTCCTTTAGATCAGCCCAAACCTCTTCCAACACTTCCTTTATATCCACCAGTTCCATATGGGGCTTAATGTCTCCTGACTCAATCTTGGACACTTCCATTATTCCATTTATTAGTGTCTTCATCTCATTACAATTTTTAATTATTTTTTTTAGAAAAGATTCAATTTGTTCCCTGTCCAGCTCAGGATTGTCTAAAATAGTTTCAGTAAATCCCTGAATAGATGTAATAGGTGTCTTTAATTCATGTGAAATATTTGCAAAAAAATCTCTTCTTATTTTATCCAACTTTTTTTGTTCTGTTATATCGTGAAATACCAGTATTGCCATTATTTCTTTTTTATATGAAATTGGTATTATATTTACGCTATAATATCTTTTATGTATATTAATTATAATTCCCTTAACATATGTACCGTTGTTTAAGACATCCTCTAATCCTTCAATTAGTTCTCTATTAATTATTATAGATGCCAGATTTTTACCTAAAAGACTATTTTTAAAATGCTCTTCAAACGGTTTATTAAATTTTATTATCTTTCCATAACAGTCAACTGCAACAACCAGTGCATCTATTCCATTAAATATGCCTTCTAATTCCTTTTTCTGGGTTGAGATTAAATTTAAATTATTGGTAATCTGAACTGCCATATTGTTTATGGCATTAACCAGTCTATCAAATTCCCTGGCTGGAGATTTTTTTATTAATCTCACCTGTTTCCCCTGACTTAAAGATTCTGCTAAATCTATAATAGGGTTTAATCTTTTTATAATTAGTATGATAAAATACGAAATTATTATACCAGAAATTATGAGAGAGAAAAATAATACATATATAATGTGATAATTTATTCTATTTAACGTAGTATCAATTATGGAATAATACCTTGATACTCTTAGATAACCTGGTGGGAGATTATTTAAATTTATGGGTCTTGCATAATATATTAATTTTTTATGGATAGTTCCACTGTATCTAATACTCCAACCACTTCCTGATTTCCTTGCCATTATTACTTCAGGCCTGGTTGCATGATTATCTAATTTTCTTAGCCTTTTTTTAGAGACCTTACTGTCAGCTATAACAATTCCATCTCTTAAAATATAGGTTATTCTGTCCCCTAATTTTTCTCCCACATCTTTTATAATGTCATCTATGTTGTTTTTATTTATATTTGGATTACTTTTTAAAATATATTTGATGAGTATAAATTCTTTTTTAATATTTGATAGGGCCTCTCTATTAACTTCTTTTTTTATTATATTTACAAAATAAATCCACGGGATTAAAATACTTATTAGAAGTATAACCCAAATGGAAAGAATAATTTTGGATTTAAGTGAAATATTTGAAGACATAATGATACCTAAAATTTTTCTTGTTTTTTTCCCCTAATATATATGGCAATTAAGTTCATTACAAGAATTAATAGTACAAGTACAAGGGCTGATCCATATTGCAAGGGCCTGGTCTTTTCTATTTCTGTACCTGCAGTTGCAAGGACATAAATGTGATATGGCAATGCCATTACTGGATCAAAGATGGATCTTGGTAAGTCAGGTGAAAAGAACACAGCTGCTGTGTACATAATTGCTGCGGTTTCACCTGCTGCCCTGCTGAGACTTAAGATTGCACCTGTGAGTATGCCTGGAAGGGCTGATGGAATGACCACCTTACTTATTGTTTGCCATTTTGTTGCCCCCAGTCCAAATGATGCCTCTCTGTAAGTATTGGGAACACTTGATATGGCCTCTTCTGCTGTACTTATTATTACTGGCAACACCAGTATGCCAAGTGTGCATATTCCTGTTAATATACTTACTTTGAATTTTAGATAAGTGGCAAAAAAGGCCAGCCCAAATAATCCAAATACTATAGATGGAACACCAGCAAGGTTGTTTATTCCAAGTCTAATTAGCCTTAGCAAAATGCCCTCTCTTGCATATTCACTTAAATAAATTGCTGCACCTATTCCAAATGGAAGGGCAAGTGCCATAGCCCCAAAACTCAATATAAATGTACCAAGGATACAGGGAAATATCCCCCCCTTTGTCATCATATCCTTTGGTGGTGATGTCAAAAATTCCCAGGATATTGCGGAGATACCGTTTTTAACTAAAAAATACAAAAAAAGAGACAGGGCTAAAATGTTTATGAATGCAGAGAGTCTAAAAATAAGAAATACCATTTTCTCTAAGGGCTTGTTTTGTTTTTTGAACATATGATAGCACCTTTGATTTTTAGAGGGTAGCGCTACCCCTTTCTCTGTATTTATGGGATATGTAATCAGCAATCATGGTAAATGCACAGGTAAACAAAAAAAGCACTATTCCTATGGCAAATAGGGCATGGTAGTGAAGACTTTTATATGGTGCCTCTGCCATTTCTGCGGCAATTGAGGCAGGCATTGGCCTTACAGGATCAAATATAGATTCTGGTATCATTGCAGCCCCACCAGCCACCATAAGAACCACCATTGTCTCCCCAATTGCCCTTGCCATTCCCAGGGTTACCCCAACACAGATGCCTGAAATAGATGAGGGAATTATAACCTTTAAGATTGTTTGCAGGTGTGTTGCCCCAAGTGCCATAGAGCCTTCTTTTAATTCCACAGGCACACCATATATTGAATCTTCAGATATACTGCAAATAGTGGGGATTGACATAAAGGCAAGCATCAAAGATGCGTTGAATAAATTTAGTCCAGTAGCCAGGTCAAAGTATTGCTGTAGAAATGGAGCTACCACAACCATCCCAAAGAAACCAATTACCACGGAAGGGATGGCAGCTAAAAGTTCAATCAATGGCTTTACTATTTTTCTAACAAAAGGAGACGCCATTTCAGCTAGGTATATAGCAGTCATAACTCCAATAGGGACTGCAATTATAGAAGATAGTAAGGTTACATATACTGAACCAATAAAAAGTGGAAAGATTCCAAAATCTGGAGGATCAGATGTGGGATACCAGTATTTTCCAAAGAAAAATTTCTTAAAACTCACATGCTCAAAAATAGGCAATCCTTCATGAAACAGAAAAAAAACTATAAGCACCACAAAGGTAAGGGATGCTAAGGCAATGAGCAACAAAACCACTTTTATTGTTTTTTCTTTTATCCTATTTTTGTCCATCTTTAGTATCTTCCAGATAGAAGTTAGGAACAACTATTACATTTGTAAAAAAGGTCAGGCACCATAAGGCCTGACCTTTTTCTTTTTAATAAAGGGGGATATATCCAACTTCCTTTACTAGTTTTTGTCCTTTATATGGATTTAAAACATAATTTATAAAGGTTGCCACATCCTTTTTGGGCCATCCAGGAGTAAACATAAAAAGTGGTCTTGCAACTGGATAACTCCCATCCAATGCAGTCTCCGGGCTCCCCAACACTCCATTAACCTTTAGCTGCTTTAAATGTTTGTTTAAGTACCCAAGACCAATATAACCAATTGCATATTTATTTTTGGAAACTGCCTGAGCAACAGCACCATTTGATGCCTGCAGCTCTGCCCCTGGATATACCCTGGCTTCTTTAAGTATCTTTTTTTCCCATACTTCATATGTTCCAGAGGATGTGTCCCTGGATATAACTACAATTCTTTTATTCACCCAACCTAACTCTTTCCAATTTTTAATCCTTCCAGTATAAATGTCTCTTAGTTGTTTTATTGTCAGGTTGGAAACTGGATTTTTTGGATGTACCACTGGAATAATACAATCATAGGCAACTGCAAAGGGAACAGGGTACCTGCCTTTATCAAGTGCCATTTTGACTTCCTTTATTTTTATAAACCTGGATGCATCAGCAATATCTGTGGTGCCATCAATAAGTGCCTTTATCCCATTACCTGAGCCTCCACCTGAGATAGAGATACGGATCTCAGGGTGCTCCTTCATAAATGTCTCTGCCACCTTCTGGGCAATGGGCAATACAGTGGTTGAACCTTTGATTTGAATGGACCCACCAAAGGCAAAGTTTGCCATGAAAAACAAAACTAGGAATAGACAGACCTTTCTCATAACATTACCTCCTTTTTTTTGTTCCCCACTTGTATGGACTCAATTTGTTACATCTATGTTACAGCTAAGTTATTTTTGGGTGAATTTTTTAGATGACAAGCCTATTATTTGAGGTGTAATTTTCAAAAATTTATTGAAAAATAATAAAAAAAAGCTTAAGTGTTATATAATATTAAACTTTAGTTAGGGAGGGCTTATATGAAGACAAAAATAAGACTTTTTACCCATCTTTGTTTGTTCTTGATTATTGGGCTTTGTTATGTGGTGATGGCCTTTGCGTATGACACAGTTGGAGTTAATAATTATGAATACAATATTGATAGGCCAGGGTATGATTACAGAAACTTTGACCTTCCAGAAAATGATCCATCACTGTGTAAGCAGGCATGTGACAGTGATCCAAAGTGTAAGGCATGGACCTTTGTGAAGCCAGGTTACCAGGGGCCATATCCTAGGTGCTGGTTAAAATACACAGTACCAGGTCCTGTTCAAAATAAATATACTGTATCTGGGGTAAAAAAGAGAGATGAAAATACTATAAGTGGTAATAGGGTATTTTATAATCCCGAGATTTCAGGGTATAGGTTGGACTGGTGTAGGGTATGGGCGTCTCAGTGTGGTAAACCTGCTGCTGATGAGTTTTGTAAAAAACAGGGTTATACAGAGGCAGTGAGATGGGAAATGGCACCAGATATTGGCAATATAACCCCTACAAAGGTTATTGGTACTGGCCAGATTTGTGATCAGGGATTTTGCGATGGATTTAAATATATAGAGTGCTCTGGTAAACAAAGTAATACACAAAGTGGGGCTAGCAGTTTTAATTCATATGATTTAAATAAATATTATATTGGTTGTTTTAAAGACAGGGGTAATCCTTCAGGAACCCAGGGAAGGGACCTGGATGGTTTTATGTATGGATCCAAGGAGATGACTCCCAAGATGTGTATTGATATTTGTGCCAGAAAGGGGTTTAAATACGCATCAGTTCAATACTCATCCCAGTGTTTTTGTGGAAATAGTTATGGAAAATATGGTCCAGCTAATAATTGTGATATGAAATGTAGTGGAGATCCCAGCAAGATATGTGGAGGTTTTTGGGCAAACAGCGTGTACAGGACACATTTAAATGGGTTCCACACACAAAATTTCATTGATATTTCAGGCGAGTGGAGTACTAATTTTGGAATAGTAAAAATAAAACAAATGGGAACTAAGGTATATGGGGAATATTCCCATGACAATGGGAAATTAGAGGGTACCCTTAATGGAAACAAACTTACCTGTATATGGAAGGAGGCACCAACTTATCAGCCCAATCACGATGCTGGTGATTGCTTTTTTATTTTTACACGTGATGCAAAGAGATTTAATGGACACTGGCGATATGGATTTAATACAGGCAGATGGGATGGTGATTGGAATGGGGAAAAGATTAAGTAATACGATTTTGTATTGCCCCCCTGGAGGGGGCTGGCTACTAATACCATAAAAGTATCCTTATCTATTTTAGATCATGATATATTAAAAAACCTTTTACCATTATTTGCCAATATTTCCCATGCCTTCTCAATATGGATTTTCTTTATTTCTGAAATTTTTTTTGCAGTATAAACCACATAACCTGGTTCATTTCTTTTTCCCCTAAAGGGATGAGGTGTTAAAAAAGGGCAATCTGTTTCAACTACCATTCTTTCTATAGGGATTTTACTTACTGCTTCTTGTAGTTTTTCTGTCTTTGAAAAGGTAACTGGCCCTGGTATTGAGATCATCCAGCCATTTTTTAGTATCTCATCTCCAAGTTCCATGTCCTTTGTAAAACAGTGCCACATTAAAGGTCTATCTTTAAATCCCATATCTTTAAGTATTTTTAATGTATCTTTATCTGCGTCCCTTGAATGTATAACTACTGGCATATCCAGTTGCTTTGCAATCTCAAGTTGCATTTTAAATACATTTATCTGGTCTTGTTTTGGTGAATAATTCCTGTAATAATCAAGTCCGATTTCACCAACTGCCCTTAATTTTGAATCCTGTTTAAATATATTGACCATTCCACTAATATCTTGTTCACTCACTTTACTGGCTTCATGGGGATGGATACCAAGGGTGAAATAGATATTTTGATAATTCTCAAAGAGATTTTTCTTATTTTTGTATGAAATTATGTCTAAAAATACATTTACAATATATGTTACCCCTTTTGAATTAGCCCTTTTTATTACTTCATCTAAATCTTTTGAAAAGTTCTCAAGATCTAGATGTGCATGTGTATCCATTCCACCAGATGGTAGCACAAGAGTATCCATAATTCTTTTTTTCATAAACAGTACCTCTTTTGAAGTTTGTTGGAGTAAAAAAGGGGCATAAGGTATGCCCCTTTTGTTTTTATTTGGTGTTTAGATATTTTTCCTGGGGAAATACTGGTAAGTATCTGTAGGAAAGGGAAATTATTATTGCTGCATATGCGATTACCATAAAGGATGTGGCCCATTCTGTCCAATTGGGAATGTATACCTGCCACTTATCAAATGGCAGAACAGGAATTGCCAGGGTCTGAACAGTGAATACAAATCTGTTTATCACAATCCCACTACATGTCAGGATTCCTGCAATATAGAGTAGTGCTGGTATCTTTCTTATTTTTGGAATAATCAACATTATGGCAGGAATAATTCCACATATTCCAATCTCTGTCCACAAGAGCCATTTCCCATACACCTGATTAAACATTTGATCAAAGGTAAATCCCATTTTAGGTAAAATTCCTTTGGCCCATGCATAAGTATCTAATATTTTGAAAAACAGGTAAATAACCAGTAAGATACCTGAAATTTTACCCATTAAGTCTTTCACTGAGTAGTCAACTAGTTTCTTTTTTGTGAGTTTTTCTATTGCTGTGCAGATTAACACTGTGAAAAGTGGACCAGAGGCAATTGCTGAAAGTACAAAGAGAAAAAATGTCCATGGCCAGATGAAAAATCCTTCTCTAAAGGCAAAGGGCCTTCCAAATAATACACCATACATGCCACCCAGTGATCCCTGATGGAAAAAGGATAAAAATGTACCAACTGCAGCAAAAAGGGGCATAAACACATGAAAATTATGTCCCATATGATGACAAAATGGATTTTTGTTTATCTGTCTGTTTTCAAGTATTATTGGAAGATATTCAATTGTGAGCACCATGAGGTAACAGGTTATACAAAAGATAACTTCAGTTAACATGGAATGGACATTTGGGTGCCAGTATCCAAACCACGCCCTAAGTGGCTGTCCCACATCCAGGGCCAAGATCATCATAGCTCCAGAATAGCACAAAAAACCAATAATAACAGCAAGATTTATGATATGTTTTAGCTCATCTATCCTTAAGATATACCTCAAAAAGCCGCTAAAAAATGCCCCGGCTCCAAGGGCAATTACTGCAAGGTCAAAGGTTATCCACAGTCCAAATCCAAAATAGTTATTAAGGCCTGTGACTCCCAGTCCTTTCCACAGGATCTTTATGGCAGCAATTATCCCGATAAATAAAATTACAAATAAGAACATCATCCAGCCAACAAATTTTGGAAAGGAACACCTATCTACACCTTCTGGGATAAATTTTTCATCTATCATATCCTTTTTACCCCTTTTGTTTTTGGTGTTTTATTTCATTATCTGCTTGTTCTCTAACCCACTTTCTTCTGCTCATATAATAAACCTGGGGTTCTGTGCCCAGTTTTTCCAATAATCTAAAGGCGTACTTACTTTTTATGAGCTTAGCCACTTTATGTTTTGGGTTGTTTAAATTGCCAAAGGAGATTGCACCTGTTGGACATGCCTCCACACATGCTGGTTGATAGGCATCTTCTTCTAAGTCCAGAGGGTTTTTACCCTGGACCCTGGCCCGTTCCTTGGCCATTTGGAACCTGTGATGGCAAAAGGTACACTTTTCCACCACCCCCCTGGGTCTGGAGGAGACAAAAGGTGTGAGAGACTTTTCCATCCCTTCTGGCCAAACTGGATCAAACCAATTAAAGACCCTTGCATGATATGGGCATCCAGCCATGCAGTATCTACATCCTATACACCTTGGATATATCTGAGAAACTATCCCGCCTTCTTCATCTTTTGTGGTGGCCACAACAGGGCATACTGATGCACACAAGGGATGTCCACACTGCATACAGGGCCTTGGAAGGTATGCCTCGTCATAGTCTTTTCCTGTCTTTTTATTGGTAAGTTTATATACAATAAGCCAATGAACAGTCCTGAGTCTGTCAAAAGGTTGTGTGGCTGGAGGAATGTTATTTTCCGCCTGACATGCAACAACACAGGCACCACATCCTGTACACTTATCTATGTCTATGACCATTCCCCATCTTACTTCAAACTCATGATGAATTTGCATAAGTCCTGACATATCCTAACCCCACTTTATATTTTTGATACACTTACTCTATTTGGGGACCAATAAAATGATCCAGTCTTATCATCCTTTTTTACTTCAAATAGATCTGAAATATTCTCTCCAATATTTTTGTTGAACTGATCTTCTATTGACCTTCCCAGACCACTTAAAATTGCAACAGCTCCAGGTATAACCCCTGGGTCAATCTTTATCTTTGCCTGTATTTCTCCAGACTTTGTCTTTATTGTTACAAAATCTTTTTCATTTAAATGATATTTTTCTCCAGTGTCTGGGTGTATTCGGGCAAACAGATCATGGTTTGCTATTTCATCTTCATATATTACATCCAATGCAAATGGATATAAGCCAACTAAATTACTACCCACTTTAATAACATTAATTGGAATTAGTTCTAGCCCTTTATTATTGTTATCTATTTCCTGTGAGAATAGTTCCTGTAGTTTATCATCCCAGATTTTAAGTCCATACTGGATTTCATTGGTATCGTCTGTCCAGATATCTCCTGCTTTTAATTTGTCAATTTTAATGCCAAGATATTCTGATTTTGTTTTTACAACATCATAAAAAGAAGATTTTTCTAATTTAATGCCCAAACTCCCTGCTATTTCTATGAATAAGTCTGGTGGATTTTTTATGTCTGTTTCCACTAATTTGTCTGATACACAGTAGTTGGCAGAACCAGATCCAAAAGGTGTAAAGCAGTCATCCAGCCTTTCCAGAAAATAGGGCGAGGGTATAACTAAATCACAGGCTAGAGCTGTTTCATTCATAAATGGTGAAAAACATACCTTAAAGGGTATAATGGCTAGATGGGATCTTATATCTTTAGGCAGAAAGTAAAATGGATTTGTTTCATAGAATATGGCGGTCTTTATTTTTTGTGACCCTTTTGAGTATATTAAATCCATTAAATCATTTTTAAGGATTTCATTATGGTCCATTGAACTGGAAATTACAGAAGGAGGTTTTGGGATACACCTGATACCACCTTTTTGGTTGATCCTGTCTAAAAAGACATTGAGGATCAAACCTGCCAATATGTTCTGGATAGGCCCGGTTCCACTTATAGATGATCCAGCAATAACCAGAGGTCTTTTAGCATTTTTTAGTGCCACGGCAAATTCTTCTATGTCTGATACTCTGCACCCTATCTCTTCTGCCACTTTTGATGGCTCATAGTTGGAAGACACAAAGGATATAAATTCTTCTATGCCGTATATCCGTGGTATTCTGCTAGAGATTTTTGCCAGATAAGCAGCTACTGCAAATAAGAATTTGTAAATATTTCCTTCCGATATTAGTAGAGATCTCTCAGCAACAATAGAGGTATTGTTTTTATATGGTCCTACAAAATATATTTTTGTGTTGCCTTTTCCAAATGCCCTTTGGTTTCGAACATGTGTCCCCCAGCTATCCAAAAAATTGCATCCAGCAACCAAAATTAGGTCTGAGTTTTCTATGTCAAATCCCACCTCTCCATTTCCATTTAAAAATTCATACCATGCCTTAAAATATTTTTGTCTGTCAGATGGCTCCAAGAAAAAGAGTTTTGATCCAAGGTTACTAAGGATGGCGGAAAATACCTCATTACTGGAAGAGGTGTGGTCTCCACTTACAAATAAGATGGAATCTGTATTTTTTGATGCTTCTTTTAGTTTAGTGATTAGTATCTCTTTTGCTTTTTCTATTGATATATCTTTAAATTTTCCGTCTTTTTCCTTTATCTTTGGATTTTTTATCCTTGATGGGGAATACATTAGTGCACAACCAGACGCCCCAATTGGATCAATTCCTCCAAGGGATAGAGGATGTTTTCCGTTCCCTGATATTGTACAGGGTCTATTCCCAACAAAATTTACATACACCCCATATGGGCTATTTCCAAGTTTGATTACAGATGGTTTTTTTTGGAGTTCACCTTTTGGTATTCTGGGAATCCAGGGCCAATTCTGTGTCCATATGGAGATGTCATCTGCCAGTTTCCAGGGAATTGGAGTAAACATAGAGCCTATGGCGCCGCCTATTGCAAATTTTATAAAATCTCTTCTATCTAAAGCCATAATTTATGCTCCTTGTCCTTGATGTATCTATTTATGACAAACATAACATGCATTGGATGCATGGTTCTTAGCATGGCACCTTTCACATTTATACATCTTCATGGTGTACTTTGAATAACCTGTAAGCTTGTTTTCAAAATATGGAGGCATTGTCTTTGAGTTGCCAATGTCTGGATGACATGTCTTACAATCATATTTCTGGTGTGCTATATGTGAAAAATAGACGTTATCTGGTTGTTTTTGATAAATCTTCCAGTCCACTTCCCTGTTCTTCTTAACATATTTTTCCACAAACAGCTTTTCATCAGGTGTGCCTGTGATTGCCTCTGCATGACAAGATTCACACGATTCCAGAGAGGGGATACCATTAAAGGAACCATCGTCTCTGAAATAATGACATGCACTGCAATCTCCCAGTTGTTCCAAGTGGGCCTTGTGGCTAAAATTAAAAGGTTGTTCTTGTTTGGAAAATATAATATTTGGGAATATCCACCAGCCAATGAGCAGGGCAGTTAAAAATCCGAGGAAAAAGGGGGTAAATCCTGATTTTTTTTTCTTATTCACCCTAAGACCTCCAGTTTTTAATGAAATGGTTAATTAATATGGTTGTTTTATTTGGTTATTATATATATAGATTTCTGACAGTTAGACATGAAAGTTATCTATTGTCAAGAGGAAAACCAAAAGTTCCAGTAAAGGACAATTGAAGTTTAATGCACATCATTTTAAGGAAGTGAAATATTATGGCAAAATCAAAGATAACAAAACGAGTTATATTAAGATTGTTTTATAAGTATTCAAGACCAGTTACACTTAAGGACATTTATAAAAAATTATCTCCCACAAGAAAGGAAAAGAACAGGATAAAAGAGATTTTAAATGGATTAGAAAAGGATGGAGAAATAATTCCAATAAGACATGGAAGGGCATATGGCCTTATAAAGAGGATGGAGCTTGTAAAGGGAGAGATAGAACTTCATCCAGATGGTTATGGATTTTTGATTCCAGATGATAAGCGAAGAAAGGATGTATATATTTCAAAGGACAATTTAAAGGACGCATGGCATAAAGATCATGTGGTAGTTGCCCTCCTTCCTGATTCAAGAGGGAAGAGCCCTGAAGGAAGGGTGGTTAGAGTTATCAGGAAAAATATTGAGGATATCCCTGTTCAGTTGATCAGGAAATTATCAGATACTGTTTTTCTGGCCCGTCCATGTGATACAAAATTGCCTTTTGATTTTATTGTGGATATCAGTGATATAAAAGATACTATTGTTAACACAAATCAGGTGGCAGTGATAAGGCCAACAGAATTTTATGAAAAAAATGTATTTTTTGCAAAGGCAGTAAAAATACTCGGGGAATCTGATGAAATTTCAGTCCAGGAAGAGATTGTAAAGATTTTTCATTCAATCCCCAGGCAGTTTCCCCCAGAGGTGCTTGAAGAGTCAGATAAAATTAAATTAAAGATTACAGACAACGATCTTAGAAAAAGAAAGGATTTAAGGGATCTTAATTTTGTTACAATTGATGGAAGAAATGCAAGGGATTTTGATGATGCAGTTTTTGTGGAACAGATAGGTATGGGATTTAAGCTCTATGTAGCCATTGCAGATGTAACCCATTACATTAAAGTGGGATCAGCTTTAGATTTAGAGGCCAGGGAGAGGGGAAACTCATACTATTTCCCCACATCTGTTGAGCCCATGTTTCCCCCAAAATTATCAAATTATATCTGTAGTTTAAATCCTGGTGAAGATAGGCTGGCAATGGTGGTTGAGATGGATTTTAACAAACAGGGGGATATGAAAAGATCCAGATTCTATGGTGCTGTTATAAAAAGTAAAAAGAGACTAACTTACTCCCAGGTACAAAGGGCCGTTATAGAAGGGGACATGGATGAGAGAAGAGAAATTGGCGAAGGTATTTGTGAGATGCTGGATAGTGCAAAGACTTTAGCAGAGATTTTAAATAAAAAAAGGACTATCAGGGGTGCAATTGATTTTGACATACCTGAGCCAGAAGTTATATTTGAAGACCTCGATCACACGGCCATCAAGGATTTTATTATAAAGCCAAAAATTAGGTATTTTTCCCATCAAATTATTGAGGAATTTATGATAGCTGCCAATGAAGCGGTTGCAGGTTTTTTGACGGAAAATGAACTCCCGTGTATGTACAGAGTGCATCCTGAGCCTGATGAAGAAAAGCTGGGCTCTTTATTTGCCATATTGGAAACCACAGAGATTAGCAATAAGATACCAGATAAGATAGATAGTAAATCAATACAAAAATTACTTGAAGATGTTAAGGGAAAGGATTTTGAATTCCTTGTAAATAGACTTATGCTAAGGTCCATGATGCAGGCCTTCTATGATCCAAAGAATTCTGGCCATTTTGGCCTTGCTTCTGATTGTTATTGCCACTTTACTTCTCCAATTAGAAGATATGCCGATGTAGTTGTGCACAGGATACTTAAAACCTACCTTGGAATAGAGAATGTCCGTCTTTTAAAAGAGAAGAAGATGAAGACACTTGGAGAACACCTGAGTAAAAGGGAGAGGGTGGCCCTAAGTGCTGAGAGGGATATACTGAAAAGACTCACAGTTTTGCTTATGAAAGACAGGGTTGGAGATATATTTACAGGAGTTATATCCTCGGTCATGGATTTTGGATTTTTTGTGGAGATAAAGGAGGCCATGGCAGAGGGGATGGTTAGGCTATCTTCTATTGGAGATGACTACTATATCTATGACCATACATACCAGAGGCTGATTGGTAAAAGGACTGGCCGAATATTTCAAATTGGAAATAAGGTAAATGTAAAGGTTGCAGGTGTTAATTTAGATAAAATGGAAATAGACTTTGAACTATGTGAAGAGAACAGGGAGGAAAGTATAGATGAATGATATTATCTATTCCATTATTATTCCAATAAAAGATGAAGAAGAAAATATACAACAACTATACACAGAGATAAACAGCTCCATGGAAAGAATAGATAAAAGATGGGAATGTATATGGATAGACGATGGGTCTAGGGATAACAGTCTGGAGATATTAAAGAAAATATGCAAAGAAGATAATAGACATAAGTTTATTTCATTTAAGGAAAATATGGGACAGTCAGCAGCATTATTTGCTGGATTTAAGCGTGCCAGGGGAGAGATCCTTTTGACAATGGATGGAGATGGTCAAAATGATCCAGCGGATTTTCCTAAATTACTTGAAGTGCTAAAGGAAAAGGGAGTGGATTTTGTGACTGGATATAGAAAAAACAGGCAGGATTCTTTGATTAAAAAGGTCTCATCAAAAATAGGAAATTTTTTCAGGACCCTTGTAACAGGAAAGACAGTTAGAGACGCTGGGTGCGCAATCAAGGTTTTTAAAAGGGAATGTGTTGAATTTTTGCCCCCTTTTAAAGGAATGCACAGGTTTTTTGCCACAATAATTCACCACCAGGGGTTTTCATGGGAAGAACTACCTGTTAATCACCGTCCTCGTTTTAGGGGAACAAGTAAATATAATATTTCCAATAGGCTCTGGGTGGGAATACTGGACTTGATAGGTATATGGTGGTTTAGAAAAAGGACATTTCGATATGAAATTACGCAAGTAAGTAATGATCTGAAATAGTTTAGTTGATTTTACATATCTAGTGGAGGTAAATATCCATGCTTACAGACAAAATCTGGCTTGGAATAGGTTTTTTTGCACAGGCCCTTTTTGCATCAAGATTCATTGTCCAGTGGATTGCCTCTGAAAGGGCAAAAGAGAGTGTAGTTCCTGTGGCTTTCTGGTACATTAGCTTATGTGGAGGAATTTTGCTTTTTGCCTATGCCACTTGGAGGCGGGATCCTGTATTTATGTTGGGACAGTGTTCTGGAATTTTTATATATTCTAGAAACTTATATTTAATTCATAAAAAAAAGAAGAGGGAGGCAGCAAGTTGAAGCCCTCCTTTAATTTACCCACCAAAACCATCTGGGGGTTTTTGCTTTTGGTCCTTATCTTTAGGCTGGCTTATATCCATATGGTGCCCCTACAGTTGGTTCCTGATGAAGCATATTATTGGGACTGGTCAAGACACCTTGACATTGGATATTACAGCAAACCCCCTATGGTTGCCTGGCTAAATTATATATCCACATCTCTGTTTGGCATAAATGAATTTGGGGTGAGGTTCTTTGCAGCCCTATTTGGTACAGCCTCTGTTGGTATATTGTATATGCTTGCCAGGGAAATGTTTGACGAAAATGTGGCATTATTATCATCTTTGGTTGCCCTGCTCACTCCAGCAAATGCAGCTCTCTCCTTTGTGATGACTATAGATCCACCTCTAATTTTTTTTGGAACACTATCCCTGCTTTTTTTGTGGAAAGTAACTGAAACAAATGGGAAAAGACAACTGTTATATTTTTGTATCCTTGGCACAAGCGTGGGACTTGCTTTTTTGAGTAAACAGATGATGCTCGCCTATTTAGCCATTATGTTTTTTTTGTTTATTTTTGATAAAAAGTATAGACCTCTTCTAAAAACCCAGGGATTTTTTTTGTTTTTAATTATTTCCCTCTCTCTTATATCCCTTCCACTATACTGGAACTATAAACACAACTGGGTTACATTTCAGGAAACTGCACACCATTTATCCTCAAATTTATCTCTTTTTAAAAGTATTAAGACCTTTCTTGAATACATTGGGGGTCAGGCCTTAATCATGACCCCTATCTTTGCAATTATTATTTATCTTTCAATCTACAGGGGAATTTTGGAATACAATAGCCTGGATAGAAGGTTTAGATTTTTATTCGTCTTTGGACCACTTCCTTTGATTGTTTTCTTGTTTTTGAGTATAAAACAAAGGGTAAATGCAAATTGGCCTGCACTTTTTTATCCTCCTGCAATTATATTTTCAATTGCATGGAGTTTGGAGAAATTTAACAAAAAACAATTTGAGAAATGGATAAACAGGGGATTTATTGTTGCCTGTTTGTTTGTTTTTTTAACTTATATAACACCTTTTGTGTTTACCATTGAAAAAATAAGTGGAACAAAGATTGATCCAACAAAACGTGCTAAAGGATGGAAGGAATTGGCCATTCAGTTTAGTGATATTTATAATAGTCAGAAGAATAAAAAAAATATTTTTATTGTTGGAGATAAAAGAGATATAATATCAGAAATGGCTTTTTATATGAGTGAGCATCCATTTATATATAAGATAGATAGAACACCAAGCTACATCAAAGACCAGTATGAAGTGTGGGATGGTCCTGGGGAAGATATGGTCGGCAGAGACAGCTTGGTGATCTTAAAGGGAAGACAAAATGGGAGTGAACTTTTAAGCTCATTTCACAGTGTAAAGAAGGTGGCAGAAATAAAATCAAATATTGGGAAAAATAGCTATAGGTTATACTCAGTTTTTAAATGTTATAATTTTAAAGGGAAACTATAATATTATGATAAAATTGTTTCATACAGCAGATATCCATATTGGAGCAAGAAATAAATACCTTGGAGATAAGCTCTTTCACCTACAAAAGAAATTTTTAAAAAGATTATACAATGATGCAAAGAGAGAAGGTGTAAGATATGTTGTAATAGCTGGTGATATATTTGATTCCAATTTTGTTATATCAAGTATGGTAAAAGAATTTTTTGAAATTGTCATCTCTAATGAAGATATATATACAGTGATTATACCTGGTGGAGGGAATGTACATGAAAAAGAAATAATAGGACACGATGCATACACAAAAGACTCTGTTTATTTAAGACCTGATGTGAGATTATATCTAAAAAATGATAATATAGTTTTTTTATCGCCAGATAGTCCATCTCAAGTAGTGGACAACATAGCCTTTTATGGAGGTTTTTTCGAGATTCCAGATTTACCCAGGCTGGATGCCAGATACCATATTGGAGTTGTGCACGGACCATTTAGTGAGAGACCAGAATATGGAGAAATTCCAGTTAGTGAACTGGAAAAACTATTTTTTGACTATATATGTCTTGGACACTATCATTCTTTTAAAAGATTCAATAAATGTGCATACTCTGGACCATTGGTACAATTTGAATTTTCAAAGAAAAAAGATGTGTCAAGTGGTTATGTGAAGGTGATATTAGATGATGGTGTTAATATTGACTATCAGATGTTTTATGATGCACCTTCCTTTTATAAAAAGGATATTATGGGATTAGATGATATTAATTTAGTACTCGATAGGGCAAATAAGGGACATTTTGTTGAAATTACAGGCTATTATAAAGAATTAAAACCTCAGATTGAAGAGATTTTGGGAAATAATAATATAAAATTGTCTGATGATGTAATAGAATATGAAAAAGATGGAATTTATGGGATTATAGAAGAGTGTTTGGATGATATTTTATCCAGTAATATGTATATTGAAAAAGATATAGCTGATGACATAAGATCTTTTATTTTAAAAAGTATCAGGGGGAATCTAACAAAACCAAGAATAGAAGAATTTTTAAAAAATAAGTTTTTGCTATGATAAAGTTAAATAAAATACACTTGATAAATTACCTAACACATAGGGACTTTTCCCTGGAATTTGATTATCCATTTTTTGAGTTAAAAGAGCAAAATGAATTTGGAAAAAGTACTATACTCAGCGCCATTTCAGATGTATTTTCCTTTAATCCTTTATCCCTTGTGAATAAGGCCACTAAAGGATCAGGAAAAGAGCCAGTGATTGAACTTGATTTTGCGTTAAATGATATTTCCTATACAATTATCTTAAATGGTCAGGAGGGTAGTGTATTACTAAGAGGAGAGGATGGTACATATCTTACATCTAAGTCTAGTATAAAAGATCTTTTTAAACAAAATGGATATCAATTTTTCCCTTATGTGGTAAAAAATTTGCTTTTTTTAAAAGAAAGGGACTTATCAATAAATTCAGATTCTGCTGAGTTTAAAAAATTCACAAAAGATATTTTAAATGTGGAAAAGATAAATAAACTCATATCAATTGTTGATAAGATAATTTTAAAAAATAAGGGATTTAAGGCAGGTCAGTTTGGCAAATTGTATGGCGAGTTAGAGGAAAAATCCAGAAAGCTAAGAAGTGAGATAATATCCCTTGAGTCAGATTTTGAAAAATATTCTATGAATCTGGAAAGATATAATGAGTTAGATAAAAAAATCGAAATGCTCTCTCAAAATATATCTGAAAAAACAGACAATATCAATACAATTGATGCAATTATTTCCTATAAAATAAAAGAGGAGCATGAAAAAAAATTAAAGAAAACTTTAGATGAATTAGATGACGTTAAAAAACAGATAGAATACTTAACTAAAAAGATTAAGCAACTTTCTTTTGAGAAAAAGGAAAAAGAGAAATGTATAAATGATCTATTGAATCTTCGTAAAGATATTGAATTTTTAAAACAAAAAAAGCGTGAATTAAATACGTTGATAGAATTAAAAGAAAAAACAAAAAAATATTGTATAGATTTATTAAATAAAAATAAATCTATAAAACAAACTATAGATGAAATTTCGCAAAGTATCGATGGAGTAAACGAAGAGATAAAAAATTTTCATAATAAACGACTAAAGTTAGAAAAAGAGTTAAATAACATTATAATATTAAAGGAAAAAAACGCCTTTATTTTGAGAGAAAGAAAAAGATTGGAAAAGGAGTTTAAAAAACTGGAACATATTAAAGTACAGATTGGTGATCTGGAGGATCAGATAAAGGATTATATCACATATGATATAAATTTTTTGAAAAAATTAATAACTGATATGGATATTTTAAATGGGTTAATTAAGTCCTCCATGGGCAGGATTGAGGTAAAGAAAGGTTCTATATTTGTAAATGATAAATTGATAAATAAAGGCAATTTTATACAGTTTAAGGGAGAGGCGCATTTAAGCAATGATTCTTTTATAGCTACTGTTACTACCAATGAAGAAATATCGAAAATAAAGAAAAGGTTAGCTCCTTATTTAAAGGTATTTAAATCCAGAGAGAATTTGTTTGATATAATAAAAAAATTAGAAAGATATAATGAGTTAAAAAAACAGTATCAGAAAGAACAAGTAGATGAAATAAAGGCTAATATGGATAAGTTGTTAAAACAGGAAATTGAAATTAAGAGGGCAACTCAAGAGGAAGAAAATTTGAAGACTAATTTAGATGAGATCAAGGAGAAAGAAAATAAGCATAATGACAAGAAACAGATTTTGACCCAGAAGTTAAGAAAACTGGAAAAGGAATACTCAGAAAACAATGGAAAACTTGTAGCAAAACAAAACGATTTAAAAAAGATAGATGTGGATATACAGGTGCTTAAACTGGAAATAGATAAAAAAGCTTGTCAGTTATATGGAAATGGGTTTGAAGATATATCTTTAGATGATGTGAAGGCAAAAATAGAGGAGGTTAAGCAGGAAATAGAAAACATTTCCAGGCAACTCACAGAGGCAACATCCAATAGGTCTGCATATATAGAAAAGGCCAATTTTTTAGAAAAAGAACTCTCTTCAATTAAAAAAGAACTCACAAAAATTGGAGACATAGACTCTCAGATAGAAGGCCTCTCTTATGGACAGGTAAAAAAATATGAATCTTACACCCCTGATGAGCTTCATGCAATTAAACAGGAATTAGATGATGAATTGAAAAAAGCTATGGATGAGAAAGAAGTTCTTATTAAAGAGTATTCTGAGCTTAAAGGTATTCTAACCCATGTACCTGATTTTAGTATGCTTGAGCAAAAGCGAAGGGAGTTAGAGGATAGTTTAATAAAACTCTCAAGTATGGATAAGATAGAGGGTATCTTGCGCGGATCCAGACAGGTACTTGAGTTATTGAGACAAAATATTGAGGAAAAATATCTAAGCTCTCTATCTGATGCCACCTCTAAAAATTTCTTTGAAATTACAAAGGGTAATTATTCAAAGGTGGTATACAACGACAATACAATATTTTCTGGTAAAGAAAATTTTTCAAAATCCTGGATGGCCATATCAAAACAAGGTGTTGAATTTACTTTTGATGAACTATCAGATGGTGCAAAGACCCAGCTCCTCCTTGCTGTAAGACTGGCGTTAATTTCTTCGTTTTTTGGAAATAATAGGGCATTTTTACTTCTGGATGAGCCCTTTGCATATTTTGATTATCAAAGAACTGAAAAGGCCAGAAAACTATTAGATGGACTTGCAAAAAAAGGATGGCAGATCATATTAGTGTCAGCCAAAGTTTTAATTTCATAAATCTCTTATCTATCTCTACGTGGTTGAATCAAATTTAGAGATTAAAGGCTATTAAAGAACAAAATAAATCCTGGCTAATTCTATAGTTATAAATAACTAGTAAGTATAGACTAATTATTATGGCGGTGGATGTCTGTTAATTTTTTCAGGAAAAATTCATTTGAATTTATAACAAAAACAGGCTAAATTTTATAATTACATTATGCCAAGGAGGAGTATTATGGATAAAGGAGAATACTTTGAGGTCAAAGATATATCCCTTGCAGAACAGGGAAGAAAGAATTTAGAGCTTGCAGAGTTACATATGGGAGCTCTCATGGAAATCAAAAAAAGGTTTGAGAAGGAGAAGCCATTTGAAGGAATAAGGATAGGGATGGCTCTGCATGTTACCAAAGAGACCGGTGTTTTGGTAAGGACACTCAGGGCTGGAGGGGCAGATGTGGCCATTACTGGTTGTAATCCCCTGTCCACCCAGGACGATGTGGCTTCAGCCCTTGCAGAAGAAGGTGTTAAGGTTTGGGCATATAAGGGTGAGACAAGGGAAGACTACTATAGATATTTAAAATACGTAATTGAGCATAAGCCCCACATAACCATAGACGATGGATGCGATCTGGTATCAGAGATCCACAAAAGTTATCCCCAATTAATATCTGATATAATTTGTGGGTGTGAAGAGACCACTACAGGAATTATCAGACTTAAGGCCATGGAAAAGGATGGGGCACTGAAATATCCTATGATAGCTGTGAATGACAACATGACAAAACATCTTGTTGATAACTATTATGGTACTGGTCAATCTACAATTGATGGAATCCTGAGGGCAACAAATATCTTGATTGCTGGTAAGACCTTTGTTGTGTGTGGTTATGGTAGTTGTGGAAAAGGGGTTGCCATGAGGGCTAGGGCTCTTGGAGCAAATGTCATTGTATGTGAGGTGGATAATTTCAGGGCCCTCCAAGCAGCCTATGACGGATATAGGGTAATGCCCCTTAGGGAAGCAGCAAAACTAGGTGATATTTTTTGTACTGTAACAGGCAATAAACACGTAATACGCTTAGAACACATGAAGCTCATGAAAAATGGCGCTGTACTTTGCAACTCTGGACATTTTGATGTTGAAATAGACATTGCCTCATTGGAGAAGGCAAATTCAGGCATGAGACAGATGAGACCTTTTATGGATGAATATATTTTAGATGGAAAAAAAATATTTATCCTGGGAGAAGGACGTCTTGTCAATCTTGCAGCGGCTGAAGGTCATCCAAGTGAGGTCATGTCCACATCTTTTTGCGGACAGGCACTTGCCTGTGAATATGGAGTAAAAAATAGGAACAGGCTGGAAAATAGAGTTATCCAGCTCCCAAAAGAAATAGATGATGAAATAGCAGGGCTTCAACTAAAGGCCATGGGAATTGAAATTGATGAGCTTACTGATGAGCAAATTGAGTATCTAAATTCCTGGGAAGAAGGAACTTAACGTATTAACTGCTAAAAGGAATTGTCTTTGATAAAAAGGGACAGAAGGAAAAAGCCTTTTGTCCCTTTTTTAGGAAATACCCTTTGATCTTATAAGTAAGGAGTAATAATAGATAGATTACATGAAAAGGGGAAGGAGATAGATATTTATTTACCAAAGAGCTTTTTTAAAAGTTCTGTAGTCCTTGCCACTGGATTTTTTCTGATCCTGACCTCTTCTTCTGCCATTAGGGTAAATAGACCCTTTAAAGTATTGTTTGTGACATAGTCTTTTAGGGAAAAATTGTCTTTATTCCCAAAATACGCCCTTATCTTTTTGCCATAAGAGGAATCCATTATTTTTTTATATAGGTTTGTAACTCCCACCTGGCTCAAACTCTTGTCTATAATTGGCGAAAAACGCTTTACCAGTTCTTTTTCAGTCTTTTGCTTAAAATAATCTGTAATAGAATGGTCTCCACCTTTCCAAATCTTTTTCGCATCTTCTATGGTTATTTCTGAAATAGCCTTTTTAAATACTGGAAGGGCCTCAACAGTTGCCTTTTCAGCTGCATGGTTCATTGAAACTTCAAACTCTTTCACCTGTGATGTGAGTCCAACTTGTTTTCCCAATATGGCAATTTTTTCTATGGTTGGGGGAAGGGGTATTTTAATTTTGGGGTTGTTTAAAAAACCACCTTCTTTTCCTGCACTGGTAACTACTCTTTTAGAGGCAACTAAAAGGGCCTCTTTTAATCCCTTTTTTATCTCATCTTCAGACAAGTTTGTTTGACCAGTTGAAACACTCTTTGAACTTATCTGCTTTTTAAAAAAATCCATAAATCCAGCATGGGCACTACTAAAGACAAAAATCAAAGCAACTAAAAATAAATATGATATTTTTCTGGGCACAATATATTCCTTTTCTAAATAGTCATTAAATTGATTTCAGGTTTCCTATCAATTAATCCATTTTCATAAGAGTATTTGTAAAATAGCTTTAATCCTTCCAGATATTGTATATTCATATCGTATATGAGTCCTTTGAAGTATGAAAGGGCCTCCTGGTAGTTTAATATATTTTTGTCCTCGACAATCCTGGCAAACATATCAAGTCGAAGTTTCCCCCAATTCTTTGCCATAAGCAGGAGTTTACATGAGTCTATGATTTTGTCACCAATTTTATCAAGAGATTTTTTGTTTACCACCCACACTCCAAACACAAAGGGAAGGCCTGTTAGTTTTCTCCATTCTTCTCCCATATCCATCACATGGGGGAATAGGGTGCTTCCCCTAAGGTGAAGGGCCTCGTCTCCAATTGCAAGGGCCCCTAAAATGTCTTTGTCATGTATGTTTTTAGTTACATCTCCAACAACAAACTCTGGCTCAATATTTCTGGATCTCAAGTATATTTTAAGAAGGGTCACAGATGTATGTGAATGCGCAGTCAATACTATTTTTTTGCCACTTAGTTCTTTTATTGGTATTTTGCTCAAAAATAGGACACTCATAACTGGTCCATTTGACCCTATGCAAATATCAGGAATTAGCAGATATTTATCAAAGTTTCTTCCATATTCTATGGAGGATGTACCACTTATATCCAGTTTTCCCTGGGACATGAGTTCATTTAATCTGGCTGGTATACCTTCAACTACCTCAAATGAATTTTTTATTATCTGTTTTTCAAGGGGATAATATATTGGGAGGACGTTTAAATAACCTATTTTCCCAAGTTTAATTTTTGTAATGTAATTATCCATCCTACATTAAACCAATGTGTAGTCCATTCGTCTTTGTCTGGGCTGGAAACCAGCTTCTTCTATATAGTTTTTGATTTCATCTATGGACAGTCTAAATTTAACACCAGTTGCAGCCACCACATTTTCTTCAATCATTGTGGAACCAAAGTCATTGCCACCAAAAAATAAGGCAAGCTGGGCAATCTCAGGACCCATGGTTACCCATGACACCTGGATATTATCAAAATTGTCAAGTACTATTCTGGATATAGCAAGAAGACGCAAATATTCAACAGATGTAATCTTTCTTGCCTTTATTTTGGTGTTATCAGGCTGAAATCCCCACGGAATAAATGCAGTAAATCCCCCTGTTTTATTCTGTAAGTCCCTTACTCTGATAAGATGTAAAATTCTCTCTTCCATGGTTTCAACATGGCCAAACATCATGGTAGCAGTGGTCTTAAGCCCAAGCCTGTGTGCTGTTTCCATTACATAAAGCCATTCACCTGAGCTGCATTTATTGGGGGAGACCTCTTTTCTTACCCTGTCCACCAGGATTTCAGCTCCACCGCCTGGTATTGAATCAAGACCAGCTTTAATCAATTGTTCAAGCACATTTTTGATTGAAATATTGTTTAGTTTACTAAAGTGAACTATTTCAGGTGGGGAAAACCCATGAACATGGATAGATGGAAATTTTTCTTTGATATGGCTGAGCATATCCATATAAAAATTTAGCTTGAGGTCTGGGTGGTGGCTTCCCTGAAGTAAGATTTGTGTACCTCCAAGGTCTATGGTCTCTTGAATCTTTTTATCTAGCTCATCAAAGGTCAAAACATATCCATCTCTGTCTCCAGGAGATTTAAAAAATGCACAGAATTTACATCCACATACACATATGTTTGAATAATTTATATTCCTATCAACAACATATGTGACAATTTTTTCAGGGTGTTTTTTTTCTCTGATATAATTTGCCAGATTACCAAGATCAAACAAAGATCCCCTTAAATATAGCCAATATGCCTCGTCAAAGGTAATCCTTTTTCCTTCCAATACGTTAGCTATAATTTCTTTTAGCATTTTTATGTCCAGATATAAAGAATATTAAAAAGTTGTAATTTCCACAAAGAAGCTATTTACAAACTAAAGAGGTGTCAACAATTTTGTATTGACCATCTCTGATGATTTTGTAACCATAGAAAAATTAAATCGCAAGACATAACAGGTTTAAAAGATTGGTGTATTAAGTTTTTTTTAATTTGTCTCAGCATTGTTGATCTACATAAAGTCTCTAAGAATAAAAAGTGACCATATTATCTCAAAAAATAATTCAATAATTCTATTATAAATTCTCAATTTTTAATTAATTCAGGGGGGATTATGAAAAAGCTGCCAATAGGCATATCAAGC